>JAMCTV010000062.1 GCA_023381235.1 Gammaproteobacteria bacterium | reverse complement strand
ATGGTCCGGCGCACGAAACCATCCCCGGCTTGACCCATCCGCTGGGCGCAGACGCACAGGTTACGCTCTCCGGGATAGGCCTCACTCTACAGGTATTAGAGTTACCCGGCCACACCCGTGCGCCCCTTGCCTATGCAGGCGAGGGCATGTTGTTCTGCGGAGACACCTTGTTCACCGGCGGCTGCGGCTACCTGTTTGAAGGCACCGCCGCGCAGATGTATGCCTCGTTGGCCCGCCTCGCAGCCCTGCCGGGGGAGACGCAAGTCTATTGTGGCCATGAATATACGCTGGAAAACCTGAACTTTGCCCTGCATGTCGAGCCGGACAACCCCGACTTGCGCGCGCGCATCTCGGCCACCCGCCGCCTGCGCGAGCAGGGACTGCCCACCGTGCCCGCCACTATAGAAGAGGAACGGCGAACCAACCCCTTTTTACGCTGTCATATCCAACAAGTCATTGATGCTGCTGAAAAATACGCAGGTCGTCGGCTTTCCGCCCCAGATCAGGTATTTGCAGTGGTCAGGCGGTGGAAGGATGATCTCGACGCCTTGACCTGAATTTTCCGGTTGACCTCCAAGCCTCTTCCCACTACCATATATAGATGCTAAACGGCAGACACATACTATCCTTAGTAAGCGCCGGAGTAAGCGCCGGGCTTCTCAGCTTGGCGCCGCTGCTGTTTTCGGGCTACGCGCAGGCAGAAACGTCCTACTCGGAGAGCACTCAAGCTGTGCCGGAGGCAAGTTATAACTCATTGAATTCATTAAAGGAGGCGATTAAAAAACCTCCCCCGCAGGCGGCAGCCGCCACGCCTGCTCCCGACTCCCTCGTTGTCTCTTCTGATTCCCCCCCCTCCGCCTCCCCCGCCCCCACCCCCCCGAACCGGGAGGGTGTTGCGGCGAATTTTGTCGCGGGTGACGCGGCTTTGGCGTTGAAAGCGGAAGACCACCCGGACATATGGGCGCGGCTGCGCAGCGGACTCAGCCTGCCCGGGCGGGATCACCCCAGGGTGCTCAGGGAAATAGAGCGGTACGCCAGCGAACAGGATTACCTGAACAAGGTCACGGCGCGCGCCCGGCCCTTCTTGCACTACGTGCTGCAGGAGGTCGAAAAGCGCGGCCTGCCGAGCGAGATCGCCCTGCTGCCGGTGGTGGAAAGCGCCTACAGCCCTCAAGCCGAATCCCCCAAGAGGGCCGCCGGCATCTGGCAGATTATCCCGGCCACCGCGCGTCACCTTGGCCTCAAGCAAACCTTCTGGTACGACGAGCGGCGCGACCTTATGGCCTCCACCCAGGCCGCGTTGAGCTACCTGGAAAGGCTCAATGCCGGTTTCGGCGGCGATTGGCTGCTCACCCTGGCGGCCTATAATGGAGGCGAGGGTATGGTGCAGCGCGCCATCACCCGTAACCGCGAGGCGGGCCTGGCGACGGACTTCTGGTCGCTCGATCTGCCGCGCGAGACCGAGACCTATGTGCCGCGGCTGCTCGCCATCACGGCCGTCATCGCGGCGCCGGAAGTGTTTGGCGTAAACTTGAGCAGCATACCCAACCGGCGCTATCTGACGCAGGTGAAACTTACCTCCCAGATCAACCTGGATACCGCCGCCAAACTGGCCGGCATGTCTCGCGCCGAGCTCACCCGCCTCAACTCCGGTTACGTGCGCGACGCCACCGACCCGCATGGCCCGCATCGGTTGCTGCTGCCGGTAAGCAAGGTCACCGTCTTCAAGGATAGGCTGGCTGCGCAACAGGCGTCAGCCGGACTTGAAACCGCCGCTTCCCCGCCAGCGCAAACCGCTCAAATTTCGCAAAACTCTACCGCTGCGCCGCCCCCCAAGCCCAAGGGACAGCGGGTGTACTATACGATGCGCGCCGGCGACAGCCTGACGGACATCGCGGCGCGTTTCCGCGTGGGCGTCAACGAACTGCGCGCCTGGAACGCCGCGTTGCTCGCATCGCTTAAAAACAAGTCGCCGCAAGCCGGCACCACGCTCACGCTCTATCTCCAGTCCACTCTGGTTGCGCAAAATCCCTAAGGAAGCTCTGAATAAGTCCATCCTGGACTTCTCAGAGCACGAAAAGCAAAAACGTGGTTTATGCTTTTCTTCATTTTACAAACACTTGCGTGTTTGTAAAATGGCGGTGCGTCCCTGCACCGCAGAAACCTCTGACTTAAATCAGAGGTTCCCTAAAACACCCAAGGAAACTGGGGGGCGCGGCAAAGGGCGCACTGGCCTTCTGCTGGCAAAAGGCGCAGTATAATTTCCCCTGTAGTGATAACGGGATGCGGCCATGATCAGTTTGCGCAAAGCCGGCGAGCGCGGCCATTTTAATCACGGCTGGCTCGACACCTGGCACACTTTTTCCTTTGCCGACTACTACGACCCGGAACAGATGGGCTTTGCCAGCCTGCGCGTCATCAACGAGGACCGTGTTGCGCCCGGCCGCGGCTTCGCGCCGCACAGCCACCGCGACATGGAGATCATCACCTATATCCTGGAAGGCGCGCTGGAACATAAAGACAGTCTGGGCAACGGCGACGCACATGGACGTGCTAGTGTCGCGGGAGGCAGGAGGCCGGGAGCGACCTCGGTGATCCGCCCCGGCGACGTGCAACGCATGAGCGCGGGCACCGGCGTCACGCACAGTGAGTACAACCCCTCCAAGACCGAACCCGTGCACCTGCTGCAAATCTGGATCATGCCGGACAAAACCGGCGTCGTACCCAGTTACGAACAAAAGCACTACACGGAGCAGGAGAGGGCGTCGCGCCTTCGCCTCATCGCCTCCGCTGACGGGCGCGACGGCTCAGTCACTATCCATCAAAACGCCTCCGTTTACGCGGCACTGCTGGGTGCAAACAACACTCTGACCCACCCCCTCGCTCCCGGCCGTCAGGCCTATATCCACGTCACACGCGGCGCCCTGAACGTGAACGGCCACCTTCTCAGCGCAGGCGACGGCGCAAAGCTCGCCGCCGAACCTGAAGTACGCCTGTCGCAGGCCAAGCAGGCGGAAGTGCTGTTGTTTGATCTGACGTAGGAAGAAAATACGGCGGCCATGAAAGCAGTACGCATACATCAATTCGGCGGCGCGGAGGTGTTGCGTTATGAAGACGCGCCGCGTCCTGTGGCCGGAGCGGGTGAGGTGCTGATTCGTGTGCATGCGGCCGGGGTGAATCCGGTGGACTGGAAAATCCGCGAGGGACGTTTGCAGGGACGGATGACGCACCACCTGCCGCTTACCCTGGGCTGGGACGTGGCGGGGGTGATCGAGCAGCTCGGCCCCGGCGCAACTCAGTTTAACGTTGGCGATGCGGTGTACGCGCGCCCCGACCTGGCGCGCGACGGCGCATACGCCGAGTACATCGCAGTGCGCGCGAGCGAAGTGGCCCTGAAACCAAAGTCACTCGATTTCATCCATGCCGCCGCCGTGCCGCTCTCCGCGCTCACCGCATGGCAGTCGCTGTTTGATGCCGGCAATCTACAACCGGGCCAGAAGATTTTGATCCACGCCGGGGCGGGCGGCGTAGGTCATTACGCCGTGCAACTCGCGCGCTGGAAGGGCGCACACGTCGTCACTACAACCTCCGCGCGCAATGCGGACTTTGTGCGCTCGCTTGGCGCCGATGAAGTGATAGATTACACCGCGACGCGTTTCGAGGACGCAGTGCGCGATATGGACATGGTGTTTGACACTGTGGGCGGCGAGGCGCAGGCGCGCTCCTGGAAGGTATTAAAGCAAGGCGGCATCCTGGTTTCCATACTGGCGCTCACCGTGCCGGACGAGGCCGCGCCGCGCGGCTGGCGTTCGGCCTATGTGTTCGTGCAGCCCAACGCCACGCAACTGGGCCGGATTGCCGAATTGATAGACGCTGGCAAGGTCAAACCGGTGGTGGAAAAGGTGTTCCCGCTGAGTGAAGCAGCCAAGGCGCACGCCGCCGTGCAGGGCGGTCACACGCGCGGCAAGATTGTGCTGCGTGTACTGGACGCCTAAGCGCGTCTTTCTATTTTCGGCACGGCGCTCAGCAAGCGGCGCGTGTAGTCATGCTGCGGATTGGTCAGCACCTGTTCCGTATCGCCATGTTCCACGATGCGTCCCTGATACATCACCGCCACCTCGTGCGCCAGATATTCCACCACGGCGAAATTGTGCGTGATGAAAAGATAGGCGAGGCCCAGCTCGCCTTGCAGGCGCTTCAATAAATTCAGGATTTGCGCCTGCACCGAGACATCCAGCGCGCTGGTCGGCCCGTCGCAGATGATGACCTTCGGAGTCACCGCCCGGGCGCGCGCGATGCAGATGCGCTGG
>JAMCTV010000061.1:7386-8239 GCA_023381235.1 Gammaproteobacteria bacterium | reverse complement strand
GTGCAAGGGGACTATCGTCAAGGCCATCAGCGAAAAAGGCCTGTTCACGCTGGAAGAGGTACGCGCGCATACCAAGGCATCCTCCTCATGCGGATCGTGCACCGGGTTGGTGGAACAGATCATGGCCTCGGTGCTGGGCGGGGGTTACGCGGCCGCGCCCAGGGAAAAACCCTTGTGCAAATGCACTGATCACACGCACGATGAGGTGCGCAAGGCCATACGTGAACGACATCTGCTCACGATACGCGAGGTCATGACTCATTTTAAATGGCTTAATCCGGACGGGTGTCACTCCTGCCGGCCCGCGCTCAATTATTACCTGTTGTGCGCCTGGCCCGCGGAATATCAGGATGATCCGCAATCGCGCTTCATCAATGAGCGCGCGCACGCCAATATCCAGAAGGACGGCACCTATTCGGTAGTGCCGCGCATGTGGGGCGGTGTCACCAATTCCAATGAGCTGCGCACCATTGCCGACGTGGTGGACAAGTTCAACATCCCCACCGTCAAGGTCACAGGCGGGCAGCGCATTGATCTCCTGGGCGTGAAAAAACAGGATTTGCCCGCTGTGTGGCGTGAGCTTGGCAAGGGCGGTCTGGTTTCCGGCCATGCCTATGGCAAGGCGCTGCGCACCGTGAAGACCTGCGTCGGCAAAGAGTGGTGCCGCTTCGGCACGCAGGACTCCACCGCCATGGGCATCTGTCTGGAAAGGCGCACTTGGGGCTCGTGGATGCCGCACAAATTCAAGATGGCGGTGTCGGGTTGTCCGCGCAATTGCGCCGAGGCCACCATCAAGGACTTCGGCGTGGTCGCAGTGGATTCCGGCTGGGAACTGCACGTGGGCGGCAACGGC
>JAMCTV010000061.1:0-7376 GCA_023381235.1 Gammaproteobacteria bacterium | reverse complement strand
TTGCCTGATACGCCCCACCGATCTGCTTTGCAAGGTGACGACGGAAGATGAAGTAGAGGAATACTGTTGCGCCTTCATTCAGTTGTACCGGGAAGAGGCGCGCTATCTCGATCGCACCGCGCCGTGGATAGAACGTGTCGGGCTCGCCTACGTCAAACAGCGCGTCGTGGAGGATGAGCCGGGCCGTAAGGCGCTCTATGCACGCTTCATCGAGTCGCAAAAATATGCCCAGATTGATCCGTGGGCCGAGCGCGCGGCGCATGAAGTGCAACGCTGCGAATTCACCCCGTTGAAGCAGGTCGTGTAATGGGCGTATCAGGCAATGCTGTTGCAGGAAAACCGGCGTACTGGATTGAGGTCGGAACGCTCAACGACATACCGCCTCTCGGCGCGCGCGTGGTGCGCACGGCGCGGGGAGACATCGCGCTGTTCCGTACGGCAAACGACGAAGTATTCGCGCTCAACGACAAATGTCCGCACAAGGGCGGGCCGTTGTCGCAAGGCATCGTGCACGGCAAACGTGTGACTTGCCCGCTGCACAACTGGGTGGTGGAATTGACCAATGGTTCCGCTGTAGCGCCGGATGAGGGGCGCACAGCCTGCTATCCGGTGAAGGTGGAGCGCGGCGTGATAAGCATTTCGCTGTGCCGCGATGAGTTGCAAGAAAGCGCATGACCGGCGCTCGGTCTGTAAAAACCACCTGTCCTTATTGCGGTGTGGGCTGCGGGATAGCCGCCGCCGTCCAAACCGACGGCAGCGTGCAAATAAGCGGCGACGAGACGCACCCGGCCAACTTCGGGCGCTTGTGTTCCAAGGGCGCGGCGCTCGGCGAGACGATAGATATGGAAGGGCGTTTACTCTATCCGGAAATAGCGGGCGGACGCTGCACCTGGGACACGGCGATTGACAGCGTCGCACACGGCTTTGCGCGCGTTATTCAGGAGCATGGTCCGGATGCCGTAGCGTTTTACGTATCCGGACAATTACTCACCGAAGATTACTACGTCGCCAACAAACTGATGAAGGGATTTATCGGTTCAGCCAATATTGATACCAACTCGCGCCTGTGCATGGCTTCCAGCGTCGCGGGCCACAAACGCGCCTTCGGCAGCGACACGGTGCCGTGCTGCTATGAAGACCTGGAACTTGCGGATTTGATCGTATTGACAGGGTCCAATGCAGCCTGGTGCCATCCGGTATTGTTTCAGCGTATCGCCCAAGCCAAGAAATCCAATCCCCGGCTCAAGATCGTGGTGATAGACCCGCGCCGCACCGCGACCTGTGACATCGCTGACCTGCATCTTGCGCTGCGCTCCGGCAGCGACGTGGCGCTGTTTAACGGCCTGTTGAGTTATTTGCACATGAACGGCCGGCGCAATGACGCCTATATCAACGCCCATACCGAAGGTGTGGAGGCCGCGGTAAATAGCGCATTGGCCAGCGCGCCTGGCGCGGATGCCGCGGCTCTACAGTGCGGACTCGACGCAACGCAGGTGCAGATGTTTTTCGATCTGTTCGCCTCTACGGAAAAAACAGTCACCGTCTATTCGCAGGGCGTGAATCAATCCTCCAGCGGCACGGACAAGGTCAATGCGATCATCAATTGCCATCTGCTTACCGGACGAATCGGGCGGCCGGGCATGGGGCCGTTTTCCTTCACCGGACAGCCCAACGCCATGGGCGGGCGCGAGGTGGGAGGGCTGGCGAATCAGTTGGCCGCGCACATGGAACTGGAAAACCCGGAACACCGCGCGCGCGCGCAGCGCTTCTGGCAATCGCCTGTCATTGCGGACAAACCGGGGCTCAAGGCGGTGGATATGTTTCACGCGCTGGGGGAGGAGAAGATCAAGGCCATCTGGATCATGGCGACCAATCCGGTGGTAAGCCTGCCTGACGCCGATGCGGCACGTAAGGCGTTGCAGTCGTGCGAGTTCGTCGTGGTTTCAGACTGCGTGCGCCATACCGACACCACGGCCTGTGCCGATGTGCTGTTGCCGGCGTTGGCGTGGGGGGAGAAAGACGGCACGGTGACCAATTCCGAGCGGCGTATTTCACTCCAGCGCAAATTTCTGCCCATACCGGGAGAAGCCAGGCCGGACTGGTGGATCATCGCGCAGGTGGCAAAATGCATGGGCTACACGCGCGCGTTTAACTACTCGTCGCCCGCGCAAATCTTTAACGAACACGCGGCGCTGTCCGGGTTTGAGAATAACAGTGCGCGCGACTTCGATATTTCCGGCCTGTGCGGTCTGGATGACGCCGCTTACCAGCAACTGCAACCCGTGCAATGGCCGATTACGCAACCCGGCGCCACCGGCATACAACGCCTGTTTGGAGCAGGGCGGTTTTACACCCCATCGGGGAAGGCGCGTTTTATCCCGGTCACGCCGCGCGAGCCTCATCATCCGGCGGATCAGGCCTATCCCATGGTGCTCAACACCGGGCGGGTGCGCGATCACTGGCACACCTTGACGCGCACCGGAAAGTCAGCGCGTTTATCCAGTCACACTTACGAACCATATGCCGAACTGCATCCGCAGGATGCGGAGCCGCTCGGTATACGGCAACACGATTTGGTGAATGTTATCAGTCAGCTCGGCAGCGTCACGCTGCGGGCGCTGGTGAATGATGCACAGCAGCCCGGCAATGTATTTGTGCCCATGCACTGGAACGATCAATCCGCCGGTCGGGCGCGGGTGGATGCGCTGGTCCACCCCGTGGTGGACCCTGTCTCCGGCCAGCCGGAATCCAAGCACACGCCGGTGCGGGTGAGTGTCTACCGGCCGCGCTGGCATGGATTTTTGTTGTCGCGCCGCAAACTGGCGCTGCGTGACGTGAGTTATTGGGCGCGTGCGAAGGGCGCGGAACTGTGGCGTTATGAGTTGGCGGGCGAGACACAATCCGACGACTGGAGCGCCTGGGCGCGCGCGTTGCTTTGCGCTTCAAAAGACAGTGAAGACGACCGTGTCGCATGGATTGATTATCTCGACCGTGGCGCCGGATGTTACCGCGGCGCGCGGCTCTTGAATCAGCGCCTGGAAAGCTGCCTGTTCGTGGCGCCCAGCCCCGATCTTCCTTCGCGCTCGTGGCTGATGGAGTTGTTTACCCTCAAACGCGTGCTTACTCCAGCAGAGCGCAACAGCCTGCTTGCCGCGCGGCCGTTGACCGCCATGGAGGATGCCGGCGCCACGGTATGCGCCTGTTTCAACGTGGGGCGCAACACCCTGATACGTGCGATACAGCACGACGGACTGCACAGCGTGGAGGCCATCGGCCGAAGCCTTAAGGCGGGCACCAACTGCGGCTCCTGCATCCCCGAGTTGAGGTCACTGATTGCGCAAACCGTAAAGCAGTGCGCTTGATGCCATGGTTATTCATATTGATATTAAAAAGGAGTGAGATTGCGTGAACCTGAAGGACTTCCTTAAGACCGGACACTGGCCGACACTGCTGTCGGCCTTTTTATATTTCGATGTCAGCTTCATGGTCTGGGTAGTCTTGGGGCCGCTGGCGCTGTACTTGATGCAGGATTTAAACCTCAGCATCGAAGAAAAGTTCGGTTTGGTGGCGATACCGATCCTGTCCGGCGCGCTGCTGCGGGTGCCCATGGGCATGTTCGCCGACCACATCGGGCCCAAGCGCGCCGGACAGATAGGACAAATCATCATCATTGCCGCCTTGCTCTACGTCTGGCTATTCGGCCTGCACTCCAAACCGGCGGTGCAGATGTTCGGCGTGTTGCTGGGCTTTGCCGGGGCGAGCTTCGCGGTGGCCATCCCGCAGGCCAGCCGCTGGTATCCGCCGCATTATCAGGGCATCGTGCTCGGCATCGCCGGGGCGGGCAACGTCGGGGTGGTGTTTGATTCGCTGCTGGTTCCCTGGTTTGCCGAAACCTTCGGCTGGCAGAACGTATTCGGCTTTCTGCTGATTCCGGTGGTGCTGGTGTTTATCCTGTACAGCCTCATGGCCAAGGATGCGCCGGACAAGCGCGCCCCCGTGACCTTGAAAAACTACGGCCTGGTGCTGGGCGATCCCGACACCTGGTGGTTCATGTTTTTCTACTCCATCACCTTCGGCGGATTTGTCGGGCTGGGCAATGCGCTGCCGCTGTATTTTTCCACCTGGTATCACGCCTCGGGCATCGCGGCGGGCATGATGGTGGCCCTGGTGGTCGCCGCCGGTTCGATGTTCCGGCCTGTCGGCGGATGGCTCGCCGACCGCATCGGCGGCATTCGCGCCTTGCAGATATTGTTCGTGGTGGTGGCGCTGTGTTATTTCAGCATTGCCTTTCTGCCGCAAGGCCCGGCGCCCGGCGCGCTGGAGATGAGCGCCGCCAAGGCCGCCGGTTGGGCCTTGTTTGATCTGCCGCCCGTCGCCTGGCTCGCGGTGGCGCTTTTTTTCATCGGCGCGATGGCGCTCGGCATGGGCAACGGTTCGGTGTTTCAACTGGTGCCGCTGCGCTTTCGCCGTGAGATGGGCATCATCACCGGTCTGGTCGGCGCCGCGGGCGGAATAGGCGGCTTTTTTCTTGCCAGGACACTGGGCTGGTCCAGGGGCATCACCGGCGATTTTGCCGCCGGCTTCTGGCTGTTTGCGGGGCTGGCGCTATTCGGTCTGGTTGGCCTTGTCCTGGTCAAAACCCGTTGGCGCACCACCTGGGGTTCGTCCACGGTGACGACTGCTAAAGTATAATAGCGCATGAGCTTGACTCTGGATGCCGGTTGCTCGTCGCAACAGGGCAAGCGCAGGGCCAACGAAGACAGTTGTCTCGTCATCACGCCGAGCACCGGCCAATATCTCGACTACGGCGCGCTGTTCGCCGTGGCCGACGGCGTGGGCGGCATGGCGGGAGGCAAAGAAGCCTCCGAGTGCGCGATCCGCACCTTGCGCGATGAATACTACGCCGCGCCCGAAACCCTGACCCTGGAGCACGCGCTCAGGGACTGCTTCGACGCGGCCAACCGCGCCGTGCTGGCCGAACCGCCCGTGGGCCGGGCCACCACGCTCTCCGCCCTGGTGCTGCGCAATCGCCGCTGGGCCGTCGGCCATGTGGGCGACACGCGCGTCTGGCTGTACCGCAACCGGCAGCTCACGCAAGTCACCACCGATCACAGCCGTCCCTACGCGCACATCGGCTCCATGATCACGCGCGCGTGCGGGTTGGATGTACAACTTAACGCCGACGTGCAAAGCGGGGAGTTGCAGGAAGGCGATGTGTTCCTCATCACCAGCGACGGCGTGCACGAAACGCTGGACGCCCAAACAATGGCTGCGGCGCTTGCCTTCGATGACCGCAGCGCGCAGAAAATCGCCGAAACTCTGGTGCTGCAAGCGCTTCATGCGGGCAGCATGGACAACGTCAGCGCGTGTGTGGCGCGCGTGAATCAACTCCCGCCGGAGACCGTATCCGACATCGGTCTCAGTATCACCGCCCTGCCTATCCGTCCGTTGCCGAAAACGGGCGACACGGTGGACGGCTTTGTTATCGGCGAGCGCCTGCACAGCGGGCGCCTGTCCACCTTGTACGCCGCGGTGGACAACGAAACCGGTCAACAGGTGGCCCTTAAATTTCCCAACCCGCGCCACGCCGACGACGCCGCATTTGTGAGTTATTTTCTGCGTGAGGAGTGGCTGGGCAAACGCATAGACAGCCCTCATGTCGTAAAGACCATTACTCTTCCGCTGGGGCGGCGCACTGCGCTTTACTCGGTGATGGCGCTGCACAACGGCGAAACCCTGGCCGCGCGCATCAAAAGAAAAAACGGCCTGTCCGTGTACGAAACGCTGTCGTTGGCGCAACAGATACTCACCGGGCTTGATCACCTGCACCGCAAAGGCGTGATACATCGTGATGTGAAGCCGGAAAATATTTTGATAGATACCGGCCACCAGGTGCGTCTGCTCGATCTCGGCGTAAGCCGCATCGAGCGCATGGACGCCGGCAGCCAGTCGCTCGCCCCCGTTGGCACGCCAAGCTATATCGCACCGGAGGTAATGGCGGGGAAAGAGGCCGATGAGCGCGCCGACGTCTACTCCGCGGCGGTGGCGATTTACGAAATGCTCACCAGAAAATACCCCTACGGCGAAATCGAACCCTTTACCCACCCTTCCTACAATCACTTCGTCCCGCCGGAGCGCTACAATCCCGCCGTGCCGCCGTGGCTGTCTGAAATGCTCAGAAAGGCCTGCGCCCCCGACCCCAGCCAACGCCACCCCCACGCCGCCGATTTCGCCGCGGCGCTTGCCGCCCCTGCGCAAAACATCCTTCCGCAGCGCAAAGCACCTTTACTTGAGCGCATCCGCCCTGAACACTGGAAAGTTCTATTTATCGTCTCGCTGCTGTTAAATTTGCTGTTGCTGCTATTCGCCTTGCTGCAATAGGGGAGGGTAGTTACAGCGCTCATACCCTATGGCTGCTTTCACCCAGAGTGACACCGGCGGCGATCAGGTGGGCGGTGCGCAAAGGCTCCGGCATCGTGCTGTGCGGACTGAATCGCTTGAGCAGCGTCTCGGTCTCGGTCAGGGACAGGCCGACACGCTGCACGTAGACGCCGGCGACCGGCTCCATGGGCCCGGTGCGTTCGATAAGCTTCCATTTGCGCGCGCCGCCCGGCACATGGTTGAGCAGTGCACGGCGGATGGCGTCAAGATCGGGACGGCGGCGCGTCACTACCAACACCGGAATGCCGAGGGCGGCGTGCAACGCGTGAATATCCACCACGTTGAAACCGGCGAAGGCGATGCCTTGCAGCAGGATCACCTGCAAATGGTCACGAAAGCGCGAACGACTGATGATGTCCGCCAGCACGCGCGTCGCGTTCGCCCCATCGCGCCGCATTTTCCCGCTCAGCACGCCGTCCAGCCGCGAACCGGCGAACATGGCGCCAACGACGAGCACATCGCCGCGATGGCTCCGCTCGAACGGGGCATCGTCAAAGCCGATGACATGGGACAACCGGCGTCTGGCCATTAGGGTTCCGTCTCAGGCCCTCACAGGGGCCGGCCCAGGGGCATGAGCGCAAGCGGTACTTCGCTCCCTTCCAGCGGCACTGTGCTCTTCACTCCCTGGTCGTCGAAGGCGCCGGCTGCGAAATCACGCACCGAGCGGCGATGGGCGAGCAGCCGTTCGATCGGACGCCAGGCGGCGGGATGCAGTTCGGGCAGCCTGATGGAAGTCTTTCCGCCAGCCATGCACGGTTCCTCTCGTTAACGGCTTCCGGTCTACGCATACTCAGAGGCGCCATGAGATAAGTCATCATTATAATTGCGGCCGGACAGGATTGCGTTACAATCCTTGAAATCAGGCTGAAAATGACAAAAGAATCAGACGCCAGGGAGAATATAGACCGCCTGATCGGGCAGGCGGGCTGGTCGGT
>JAMCTV010000060.1 GCA_023381235.1 Gammaproteobacteria bacterium | reverse complement strand
CGGGCGAGTCGAAAACACTCGCACCTGTAATAATGGCCGCACTCACCAGGAGCGCCGCGCCGGCTATGGCGTAATAGTTGCGCTGCGCGGCGCGCTTCATTTCACAGCGCAGTTTTTCCAGTTCGGGGGATTTCCATTCGGCTTGCAGCTTGCCGTCGCGTGATTGTTGCAGGAATTCGTGCAGCAGCAGGGGCAGGTGCGGGAGTTTTTCGGCTACCAGGGGGGCGTTGGCGCGCAGGGCTTTGAACATGGCGCGCCAGCCCACTTGTTCGCTCATCCAGCGCTCCAGAAACGGTTTGGCGGTGGTCCACAGGTCCAAATCGGGATACAGCTCGCGTCCCAGGCCTTCGATGGAAAGCAGAGTCTTTTGCAGCAGCACCAGTTGCGGCTGCACCTCCATGTTGAAGCGGCGCGCAGTTTGGAACAGGCGCAGCAGTAATTGACCGAAAGATATTTCACTTAGTGGACGCTCGAAGATGGGTTCGCACACGCTGCGGATGGCGGACTCGAATTCGTCCACGCGCGTGCCGTGCGGCACCCAGCCCGCTTCCACGTGCGCCTGCGCCACGCGCTTGTAGTCGCGGTTGAAGAAGGCCATGAAGTTTTCCGCCAGATAGCGCTGGTCGCGCTCGTCCAGCGTGCCCATGATGCCGAAGTCCACCGCCATGTAGCGTCCGTCCCTGGCGACAAAGATATTGCCGGGGTGCATGTCGGCGTGAAAGAAGTTGTGGCGGAACACCTGGGTGAAGAAGATTTCCACGCCGCGCTCGGAGAGTGTTTTGAGATTGACGCCTTGCGCGATGAGCGCGTCCACATTGCTGATGGGCGTGGCGAAGATGCGCTCCATTACCATCACGTTGCGGTGCGTGAGCGGCCAGATGATCTCCGGTACGTAGAGCAGATCGGACCCGGCGAAATTGCGCCGCAGTTGGCTGGCGTTGCCCGCTTCGCGCAGCAAATCCAGTTCATCGTGCAGGGTTTTGTCAAACTCCGCTACCACCTCGCGCGGGCGCAGTCGTTTCGCCTCCACCCAATAACGCTGGGCGAGCCCGGCGATAAAGTACAACAGGTCCAGATCACGCCGGACGTCCTTTTCCACGCCGGGGCGCAGCACCTTGATGATGACCTGCTTGCCGTCAAACAGGCGCGCCGTGTGCACTTGGGCGATGGAGGCGGCGGCGAGCGGCGTGGGGTCGAATTCCTGAAACACCTGCGCCACGGGCTTGCCGTAGGCCTGCTCGACGATGCGCTGCGCCTGCTCGCCCGGAAACGGCGTGACGCGATCCTGCAACAGCGCCAGCTCCGCGGCGATGTCTTCCGGCAGCAGATCGGGCCGGGTGGAGAGCAGTTGGCCGAACTTGACGAAGATCGGCCCCAGTTCTTCCAGCGCCAGACGGATGCGCTCGCCGCGCGGCGCGCGTTTGCCGCGTAGCCAGTACCAGGGCAGGAAATACACCAGATAGCGCAGCGGGCGGAACAAATGCGTGGCCAGTATCAACTCATCCAGCCCGTGCTTGACCAGCACAAAGTTGATGTGCAGCAGACGCAACACCTGGCGCGGCGCTTTCATTTAACGCCGCTCTTCGCGGCCAGCCTGGCTTGCAGGCGCGCGATGCGCGCCTCTACGCGCGCCGTGTCGTCGCGCAGGGTGTCCACGGCGGTCAGAAATTCCGTTACTTCGCTTGCGCTGGGCAGGTTGCGCGCTTCTTCTTGCTGATACTCGGCGAAGTTGCGGCCCAGTGTGACGAGCGTCTCCCGGCCGAAGGCGCGCGCCGCGCGCGCGCTGCGGCCGATCTGGTGCGCGATCACGTCGCCGGTCACTCTGGAGAGCTGCTCTTCCCAGTCTATGTCCATGCCGTCGAACAGTTCCTTGAAACGCCGCCCCAGCTCCACGTCGCCGCTGATCTCCACCGCGCCGGAGCTGAACGCCTCGCGCGCCTGACCGGGTAACGCCAGGCGCAGCACACCCCACGGCGTGCCGCGAATGACGGCATCGGGTGCTCCGTCAAAACTGTCCAGCACCTTGATGCCGTCGCTGCCGGGTTTTAAATAGCAGTTGAGCCCGTTCATCTCGAACGCGATCACCTTGCCGGAGAGCTTTCCTACACGTGCAAGCGTGTCAAGATCGAGGCGCAGGGCCTGATTCAGCGCGCCTGCAAACACTCGCGTGAGCGTGCTCAAAATTTATATCCCCGGTGCAGGGCGACGATGCCGCCGCTCAGGTTTAAATAATCGCAGCGCTCGAAGCCCGCCGCGCTCATCATGTCCTTCAGCGTGTCCTGGTCGGGGTGCATGCGGATGGATTCGGCGAGATAACGGTAGCTTGCCTCGTCCTTGGCGATCCATTTGCCGAGCCGGGGCAGGATGTTAAACGAGTACCAGTCGTACAGCGCTTGCAGTCCCGGCGCGCGCGTGCGGGAGAACTCCAGTATCAGCGCGCGTCCCCCCGGTTTTAATACGCGGCACATGGCGGCCAGAGCGGCGTCCTTGCGCGTGACGTTGCGCAGGCCGAAGGCGATGGTGATGCAATCGAAATAATCGTCCGGGAAGGGAAGCTGTTCGGCGTCGGCCTGCACGTACAGGATATTGCCCGCCCGCCCTTCATTGGCCAGGCGGTCGCGCCCCGCGCCCAGCATGGCGCGATTGATGTCGGCGACGATCAACTGACCCTGCGGGCCGAGGCGCGTGGCCAGCCGCCGCGCCATGTCGCCCGTGCCTCCGGCCAGGTCCAGCACGCGGCTGCTCTCCCGCACGCCGGCGAGGTGCGCGGCGAAGTGTTTCCAGTAGCGGTGGATGCCAAACGACATGGCGTCGTTCATCAGGTCGTAGTTGGGCGCGACCGAGTCGAACACCGCGCCCACCTTGCGCGCCTTGTCAGCCTCGCTCACGGTCTGAAAACCAAAGTGGGTGTTTTTTTCCATGATGTCCTTAAAGAGGCTCTGAACAAGTCCATCCTGGACTTCTCAGAGCACGAAAAGCAAAAATGCGATTTTTGCTTTTCTCCATTTTACAATCACTCGCGTGATTGTAAAATGGCGGTGCATCCCTGCACCGCGAGAACCTCTGACTTAGTCATAGGTTCTCTTACGACGCCTCGCGCTCTATGCCCGCCTGCTTTAAGCGCTCCAGATAGTCGCGCCACTTTCCCTCGTGCTGCGCGCCGAGTTCATAGAGCAATTTCCAGGAGTAGAGCCCGCTGTCATGGCCGTCGTCGAAACACAGGCGCACGGCGTAGCTCCCCACCGGCTCTATGGCGCTGATGTTGACGTTTTCCTTGCCGGTCTGCAACACCTCCTGCCCCGGCCCGTGGCCGCGCACCTCGGCCGAGGGCGAGTACACGCGCAGGTATTCGCACGGCAACTGAAAACGCGCCCCGTCATCAAAGCTGATTTCGAGCAGGCGCGATTTCTGATGCAAGGTGATGCCGGTGGGGCGGGGTTGGCTCATGGATTACAGGATATAGCGCGACAAATCTTCATCCTTGACCAGGTCGCCGAGTTGTTGGTCCACATAGGCCGCGTTGATCTCCACCGTCTTGCCCTTGTGCGCCGCGGCGTCGAAGGACAGGGTCTCCAGCAGGCGCTCCAGCACGGTGTGCAGGCGGCGCGCGCCGATGTTCTCGGTACGCTCATTGATGAGATACGCCATCTCGGCCAGGCGCGCAATGCCGTCCGCGCTGAAGCGCAGGTCCACGCCCTCGGCGGCAAGCAACGCGATATACTGCTTGGTGAGCGAGGCGTCCGGCTCGATAAGAATGCGTACGAAGTCCTCCACGCGCAGCGCATCCAGTTCCACGCGGATCGGCAAGCGGCCTTGCAGTTCCGGAATCAGGTCGGACGGCTTGGCAAGGTGAAACGCGCCGGAGGCGATGAACAGGATATGGTCGGTCTTGATGATGCCGAACTTGGTGGACACCGTGCTGCCCTCCACCAGCGGCAGCAGGTCGCGCTGCACGCCTTCGCGCGACACGTCCGCGCCCGCGTATTCTGAGCGGCGCGCGATCTTGTCTATCTCATCCAGGAACACGATGCCGTTTTGCTCCACGTTGCGCAGCGCGCGCGCCCGCAATGCCTCCTCGTCTATCATCTTGGCGGCGGCCTCGTCGGTGAGAAGTTTCAGCGCCTCTTTCACGCTAAGCTTGCGCACCCGTGTGCGGCTGGAGCCCAGATTCTGGAACATGCTCTGCAACTGGCTGGTCATCTCCTCCATGCCGGGCGGACCCATGATCTCCACGCCCAGCGGCGCGGCGCTGACTTCCACTTCGATCTCGCGCTCATCGAGCGCGCCTTCACGCAGTTTTTTGCGAAACACCTGGCGCGTGGCGGGTTCTTCCACTTGGTCGGCGGGGGGTGTGGCGCCGCG
>JAMCTV010000059.1 GCA_023381235.1 Gammaproteobacteria bacterium | reverse complement strand
ATCTGGCTGTCGGTAAAACGCGATTTCTTCATGGGAATCTCCTCGAACAAGGGTATGAGAAAATTCCACTTCTGGGTAGCTCTAATTTATGGGGGGATTACCATGGCCTAACAGAAGCTGAGGCGGAAGAACTTGAGTCGTCCCTAATCACTGAATATGGTAGACAACTTATCAACTGGATAAATCCCGGTCGAGATTTTGACTATCAGGCAATTGAGCGTTTTCATAAGCTACGGGACGAAAATCGGCAGTACGTTGCTGAGACACGTCCATTCGAAAACACAGACCTGCAGCAAGCTATTGCGCGCTACCGGAAAGCTCTTATTACCATGAGCGAATACGAAGCTATTACAACAGAACGAGGATTGGTGGCAGAAATGGGAGTGGGCCCAGGCTGGGGTGATCCAAACATACTCGATCGTCTGACCCTCTGTTTGATTAAGCTCGGTAGACCTCAGGAAGCAATAAATGAAGCGGAGAAATACTTTGCCGATTTTCCTTCCGCGCTCACTCTCGCCATAGGAAAACGAATTAAGGCAAGGATTGAAAAGCAACGTAAGGTCACGGGCACACAATGAATACTAAGCCACTTAACCACCGCTTCCAGCCGACGTCGGCGCTAACGCGCCGCCGCGTCTGAAGCGGGCCGTTCGGTGTAAGCACAGAAAAAAAGGGGTCAAGTTCATTGTATGACTATCTAAACTGAGCAATCTTGCAGCAAGCGTAGATACTGTTACCCCCGTCAACACCCATGAAGAGCTGGATTGAAGGGTTGGCCGGACTTGAGCACCCCGAAGGCGACCTGCAACAATTTACGCATCATGGCCCCGATGATGAGCTTCGGCGGTTTACCTGTGGCAGCCAAGCGATCCCGAAACACCTGGCCCCACGCTGTCTTATACAGCGTCACCATAGCAGGCATATACAAGGCCTTGCGCAGTAGCGCGTGGCCTACTTTCGACATCCGAGGCTTACCCTTCACACTGCTCCCCGATTGATGTTGCCTGGGATTGAGACCCGCAAAGGCGACACACTGCCGCGCGTTGGCGAAATGATTTGGATCAGCGCCGAAGGCCAGGATAGCCGCAATGGTGCGCTCCCCGACACCGGGGATGCTGTCGAGCAAATCACGCTTGTGTTTGAGATCGGGGTCTTCGTCAATACGGGCGCGAATCTGTTGGGTTAGGCTCTCAATTTCCTTATCCAACCAAACCAGGTGATCGGCAATGCCTGCTCTGACTGCTTCACGCGCCACGTCCAAGCGGTTGCTTTCCTGCATGTGCATACGCTGGAGTGCATCCAGCCGCTGCACCAAGGCACGTAATGCCTGTTCGCCCGGTGAAGATGGATGCACAGCTTCAGGCGCCATGCGATGACAGAAGTCCGCAATCAAACGGGCATCCACCGCATCGGTCTTGGTGCGTACCAAGCGGGAGCCGCCAAACGCTTTAATCTGAGCAGGATTCACCACACTGACTTTCAGGCCGTGGCCCGTCAGAAATTCCGCACAGGCCTCCCAGTAAACTCCGGTGGCTTCCATGCAGACAGGGGGTGAGTCAACGTGCCATTTCTGGAGCCAGATCAAAAGACCTGCGAACCCTTGAGGATTATTGGTAACGACTTTGCTTTTGTACTTACCCTCGACCCCTAAGGCGCAGTCGAGCTTGTCTTTGGATACATCAATACCTAACACAGGGGTGGTATTCATAATAGCCTCCGCGCAATCTACCTTGTCAATGCGGGCTCACGGCCAAGCCGGGCCAAAGATACTGTTCGATTTCTCGCCAGAGTAGAGGAGTAGTCGGTGCAAAATCTACGCTACAGGCTTTAAGCCAAAGGGCGCAAGCGGCATCCGACTGCTCCGCCTTGAGATACACTTCAAGACGGAGACATAATACAAGGGCGCATTAGGCGCAAGCCGTAATGCGTCGGATGAAAATGGGAGCGATGATTGGTGGGGTATGCAAGCAGCGATGATGAGGGTGACATCACATCCGGCGCAATGCCCTTCGGTTATTGCGCCCTACGTGCTGTCGCCCGCTCGTGATTAAAGGTAAACTAACCTTACTTTTAATCACTCGGGGTGCGCCTCAACTCGCGTCCCGTTATGCCGATAAGGAACAACGGCAATGAAGACAACGAAATATTTCCAGGCGACCCGGGTCAGGTCTGATCGCGTGATAATCAAGGACGAATGGATTCAGCACGTTGTCCGGTTTCCTGAAAAAGAGTACATACAGGCTGACGGCCGAATAAGGCGATGGGCTAGAATTGAACAGATGGAAGACCGATACCTGCGAGTGGTATTGTTACCGGACGGTGAAACCGTGCACAACGCATTCTTTGACAGAGGGCATAAGTCATGAAAGTCAGCTACTTTGAAGACACTGATACGCTGTACATCGAGTTCCGCGACAGCGGTGTTGCCGAATCCAAAGATCTGGATGAAAACACTATTCTTGATGTCGATGCCAAGGGCAACGTCTGTGCAATTACGTTCGAGCATGCGAGTCAGCGAACCGACATAAGCCATCTTATTGTTGAAGGCATTGCGGCATAACAAGCCATCCGGCCGACGCCAAAAAGCGGCGCGGCTGATGGGTGGCGTTGAGCGGCGCGCCTCTCAACGGGACGTGCGTTGTCCCTCACTCCGCTTGGGCGGCGCCGTTTGCTCCAGCGCACATGAAATGATAGATTGGCGGGTAGCACAAATTGATGATGGAACAGGGGGTGTTCATGTATCGCGCCGTGATTGCGTTTCTTCTCCTTGGCCTTGCCGTGATAACTCCGGCGAGTGCGGAGAAGTGGATTGAATTTGACGACGGATGGTCCGCCTTTGACCGGGATGGCGCCACCTATGACTCCAGCGACGATGTCGTCGTTGCCGAGGTTGATGATATGGTTGATGTAGGCTGGGTTGCCGTTCAATGCAGCACGTCCACGGTCTGGTATGAAGACTTCAAAACAAACCAGTGGGGTTCGCCATTAGCCATGAAGAACGAGTGGGAGTTCGCGTTGCGCGATGCGCTCTGCCCCATGCGCAATAGTCTTCCGTATCGAGATTTTTAGAGCCCGCCCGGCCTCAATTGACGGAGCAGGAGAGTGCCATGCATCGCGCCGTGATTATGTTTCTTCTTCTGGGCCTTGCCGTCATGACTCCGGCGAGCGCGGAGGACTTTGTTTATTTCGATGACTTCTCAGGGTACTACCGCGACAAGACCACTTATGATCCCGCCGATGATGTTGTCATCACCCTTATGGATGACATGGATATTGGCGAAATCTGGGTTGCTGTTCAGTGCCGTACATCCACAATCTGGTACGAGGATATCGCCCAGTGGGGGCCGCCAGAAGCCATGAAGGACTATGAGTACGTAATACGCGATACACTCTGTGCCCTGCGCGGCAATCTTCCGTATGAAGATTTTTAGAGCACCGCAACCTTCAAATCGTTCATGGAGAGGTACAGCGTGAATGCCGGAGCGTAGCAGAGAGCGTAGGACGGGTGGAGCGTAGCGCAACCCATCAATCCACAACCACGTCGTAAATGCATGACCAGATGTGGGTGCAGCGTTATCTTTGGCGGGAGCCGTTTCTTTACGATGGCGCCAGGAGACCTTTCGGCAGGAGGGGGCGGATACGGCGATGGATTCAGTAAACGCGTTGAATGATGGGTTACACTGCGTTCCACCCATCCTGCCGTGCTTCAGACAGCCACCGGCCA
Organism: Gammaproteobacteria bacterium; assembly: GCA_023381235.1. Classification (GTDB taxonomy): domain Bacteria; phylum Pseudomonadota; class Gammaproteobacteria; order SURF-13; family SURF-13; genus SURF-13. The sequence goes on along the minus strand of JAMCTV010000059.1, from coordinate 8,113 downwards.
ACAAGCCGAGAAAACTGACGTTCGCCTTTGCCCTCGCAGTTTACCGGCGGCACGTCATGCACCTTCCCCTATGAAATATGCCCTTTTCGTCATGCTGTCTTTCATGCTCGCTTCCTGCGGAGACTGGGCCGGGCAGAGCAGAATCAGCAGCGAGATTGAACGTCAAATCTCACAAACCAACGGTCAAACAGTCAACCTATCTGAGGTGGGCGGCCCGGAATGGGAACGTGTCTGTATTTTCGGGCCGTATTCCAACAACACCATGGCCCGGAAGGCTCTTGGTTTCGCCTGGGATTTGGAAGCCAACACCTCGATTTCCCTGTCGGATAGCATCAATGTTTTTGTTTTCGTTAAAGGCAGCAGTGTTGTTGCATACACGGAACATTCGCGGCGCCTCGGCGATTTCTGGAGGCTATCGGGCCACTGTTTCAATAGAGACCGCCCTGTCCTGGTAAAGAGTGAAGACAGTTTCGTCGAGGCGCCATGAGGCATAACCAGCGCGCGTGGGTTTCAAAGGGGATGGAGTGCGTGTCAGAGCGCATATCTGAGAGCACCGTTACCATCACGGCAGTCGCGCGGCGCGCGTGATCGCCCCGCGCAGACCGATGGGTCTGCGCGGTCTTGCAAAATGCCTCAGCGCGATTTACTGAATATGGCTGCTGAAGCGCCCGTGCTCAGCCGTCGCGAACAGGTGCCGGAACTCGTCGCCGTCCAGATGAATCAACCTTTCGTGATCGCCCGCTTCGAAGTAGATATCGGGCTGCTTCGCAAGGGTGTCGTCAACCACCGTGGGCATGCCGTAGGCCATCCCTAACGGCGGGACGGCGCCGGCTTCGCAATCATTGAATAGCTTTGAAAGATCACGCTCTACGGCCAGGCGAAGTTCACGATGCATCTGCTTGCTCAAGCTGCCGAGCTTGATATGGTGAGTGGCGGGCACTACCGCCATGACGTAACCATCGTCATCTTCCAGAATCACCGCCTTGGCGATTTCGTCGCCAGGCACATGCGCCGCCTCCGCGGTTTCGATACTCGAGTTTGTGCGCTGATGGGTAACCACTTCATAGTGGATACCCTCCTGTACCATGTAGTCCTGTAATGTACGTGCGATGGACATGGCCTTCCTCCTCTGTTGGGTTCCCCAGATGGAGTTATTTTTATTATAAGCTTAGTATACTCCTTATGATGAGAAACAGCACAAATGAAAATGAGCTGAATCCTGCAATAGTGAACTCAAGATCAGGAGGGCAGGGCACGGCCGTGCAATTCGACATTTGAGGTGATTATGGCGGAGAAAGACATTGTGCTGAAGAAGGTCCGCGCGGCGCTTGAATATGAGCGGCGGATCAATCTGCATCGCTATCCCATCCAGATGGATTTTCATGATGGCATCCTGACGCTGACAGGGGAGGTTGAAAATATTGCGGCGAAGAGGCTGGCCTCCGCACTGGCCATGGGGATTTCCGGCGTCCGCGCCGTCGTGGATCGACTGCGCGTGACACCCGCAGAACACATGGCCGATGACGCCATCCTCGACGCGGTGCGAAACGCCGTATTGCAGGAGCCGGTATTCGCGGAGTGTGCGCTGCATCTCAAGTCCAAGGGAAGGGTGGAGGTCATCAGAGAGCCGCCGTTTCAGCCGGGCGGCGTGATTGAGATCGCCGTTGCGGACGGTGCGGTGGTGTTGGCGGGCCGAGTGATTAACCTTACTCTGAAGCGCCTGGCCGGAGTGCTGGCCTGGTGGGTGCCCGGCGCGCGCGATGTCGCGAACAGCCTGGAGGTCATTCCCGCCGAGGAAGACAATGACGACGAGGTCACCGACGCGGTACGCATCGTATTCGAAAAAGACCCCTTTCTGAATCCGGATCAAATCCATGTGAGCACGCGGGATCACGTGGTCACCGTGGAAGGGCTGGTGCGTAACGAGGCGCAGAAGCAGATGGCCGAGAACGACGCCTGGTTCGTCTTCGGCATCACCGATGTCGTCAACCGTCTCGAAGTCCGGCGCTAGCGATTTCGCAAATCATGGACCTGCTGGTTTCCTATCCGTGGAACCATTACGTTCATGCGCGGCGTGAAATCACTCATGTGCTGAGGCGATTCGGCGATGAAAACCCCGTTATTGAACGAACCGGGGTGCATGGCGTCGCCCTCGTCCATACCAGCCTGAACCCGCGCGACGTCACCCGCCGGTGCAAGGAATTGTTTCACGCCGAGCAGGTGTTTGAATTCGCGATCAAATGGGTGCCGGTGGATTATTGGTGCGATACCAATCTTGATGAGATAAAAAAGATGATCGAGGAAAACGTTAAAGACCAGATCAAGGAAAATGAAACGTGGGGCATGAAGGTCGAAAAGCGCCGCTGGCGGGAATATCATACCGATGAGATTGTGGATTATCTCGCCAAGAGCATTGAACGAAAGGTCAATTTGAAGAATCCGGACAAGATAGTGCGGATTGACGCGGTGGGCGCGAAAACCGCCGTCTCCCTGCTCAAGCCCGGCGAGATTTTTTCAATTACGGCGCCCGAATGAGCATAGTCACTCGACGGCTTTAGCGTTGCCTGCCTACCGGCATCAGATAGAGGGCGCGTTCGTCTTCCGGCATGGGACGCTAAATCGCCATCCTGCGCTTAAGCGGGACCAGATAACATCAAGCCGCGGTCTTTTTTGAGGCGGCGCCTTGCGCCAGGGCGCGGCGTTTTTCGTAGGCTTCGCGTGCGATGCGCACGTCTTCCAGGAAGTAGGGCAGTTCTTCCAGCGTGAGCGCCTGCGGGCCGTCCACCAGCGCCTTGTGCGGGGCGGGGTGGAAGTCCACCAGGATCATGTTGGCGCCGGCGATGACGCCTTGCGCGGTGACGTGCTGCACGTCGAGGATGCCGTCCGGGGCGCGGTCGCGCGAGCCGACCGAGTGCGAGGGGTCTATGCATACCGGCATGCGCGTGAGGCGTTTCACCACCGGCACGTGCGCGAAGTCCACGAAGTTGCGATGCGGGTCGCCGACGTTGGTCTTCATGCCGCGCAGGCCGAACACCACGTTGCGGTTGCCTTCGCTGGCCAGGTATTCGGCGGCATTCAGGGATTCTTCCAGCGTGATGCCGAAGCCGCGCTTCAACAGCACCGGAAATTCGCGCTGGCGGCCCACTGCTTTCAGCAATTCAAAGTTCTGCGTGTTGCGTGTGCCGATTTGCAGCATTACGCCGGTGGGGTTGCCGGTTTGTTGCAGCGCGGCGCGGATTTCATCCACGTGCGAGTCGTGGGTGATCTCCATGGCGATCACCCTGATGCCGTATTTCCCGGCCAGCTCGAATACGTAGGGCAGACAGTTTTTGCCGTGGCCCTGGAAGGAGTAGGGATTGGTGCGCGGTTTGTAAGCACCCATGCGCGTGCACACCTGGCCGTTGTCGCGCAGCGCCTTCATCATGATTTCCACGTGCTCGCGCGTATCCACCGCGCACAGGCCGGCGAACACGTTGAGGGTATCCTGGCTGAAGCGCACGCCGTTGTAGTCAAAATAGGTAGGACGATTGTCGTCCTTGTGCCGGCCCAGGACGCGGTATTCCTCGGTCACGCGCACCGCGCGCTCGACGCAAGGCAGACTGTTCATGTCGTTCAGGGCGAGCGGCAGCGTGTCGCCGATGAGGTAGATCTCGGTGAGGGTGCGCTGTGCGCCCACCTCATCGTGTACGCGAACCTGAATTTCGGGAAGATTATTCAGATGATCCATGAGCCGACGGTATTCGGCGCTGTTCTTGTCGGTGTCGGGGTTGAGTATCAGTATCATTGTCAGGTTTGCTTGTTGTCAAAATCAGTTATTATCGCATAATCACGCGGCGCCGGCACGTTCCAGGGCGATGGCGTAAAAGGTGTCGGTGTGATGGCGATGGGTATAAAGGCGCAGGGCCTGTTCCCCGGCGGGCAGGGCAAGCGGAATGTGTTTGCGCGCGAGAATATCGTTTACCGGAATCACGTGAAATTCCGGGTGGCTGCTCAAAAATCGTTCGATGACGTCATCGTTCTCCGCGCGCAACGGGCTGCACGTGGCGTACACCAGCCGTCCGCCCGGCTTGACCAGTTCTGCGGCGGCTTCCAGGATGCGCTGTTGCAGGGCGGTGATGTCGGCCAGGCTGTGCGCGCGCCATTTGATGTCCGGATTGCGGCGCAGCGTGCCGAGGCCGGTGCAGGGCGCATCCACCAGCACGCGGTCCAGCTTGCCGCGCAGGCGTTGCACGCGCGGGTCGCGTTCGTGCCCGATCACCACGCGCCGCACGGTATCGAGCCCGGCGCGCGCCAGCCTGGGCTTGAGTTTATTGAGGCGCTTTTCCAGCACGTCGAAGGCATACAAAGTGCCGGTGTTGGCCATGAGCGCGCCCAGCGCAAGGGTCTTGCCGCCGCCGCCCGCGCAAAAATCCGCCACCATTTCGTGACGCCGGGGTTCCATGAGCAGGGCCAGCAGTTGACTGCCCTCGTCCTGTATTTCTATCAAGCCCTCCTGGAAGGCGCGGGTTTTGAACAAGGGCGCGCGTTCGTTAAGGCGCAGGCCGAAAGGGGAATAGGGTGTGGGCGTACAGGGATAACCTTCCGCTGCCAGTGCGGCGGCGGCCTCGTCGCGTTTGCTCTTGAGGGTGTTGACGCGCACGTCCACCGGCGCGGGTTGATTGAGCGCCTCGGCGAGCGCAATCGTCTCGCTCTCGCCGAGTTGGGCCGCCAGGCTGTCGTAAATCCAGTCCGGCAGCGATACGCGCACGGCGGAAGGAAGCCGGCGCAGATCGGTTTGGCGGATGCGCGTGACCAGCGCGGCGGCATCCCCCCTGTAGCCTGCTTCCTGCAAGGCGCGCGCGCTCCAGCCTTGTTGCGAGACCAGGTAAGCCGCGAGCAGATTGTGCGGCGTCACCGCGTCGAGTTGATGTTCCAGCAAACGCTTGTGGCGCAGGCAGGCATATACCGCTTCAGCGGCAAAGGCGCGATCTTTTGAGCCCATCTCACGATGCGAGCGGAAATAGCGTTCGATCTCGCGGTCGGCGGGGTAGGGGCTGTTCAGCACCGCGGCCAGCAACTCCGCGGCGCGTGCGTAATGGCGCGCGGACACGGACTAATCCGCGTAACGCTTGAGAATATCGCCGTAGGCGTCTATGCGCCGGTCGCGCAGATAAGGCCAGATGCGGCGCACCTGTTCCGAGCGGCGCAGGTCTATTTTGGCGACGGCTACCGCGGCGCTGTCTGCCGGCGCCTGCGCCAGCATCTCGCCTTGCGGCCCGCACACAAAGCTCGAACCCCAGAATTGTATGCCGCGTCCGGGGTCATCTGGATGCGCCTCCCAGCCGGTGCGGTTGCAGGCGATGAGCGGCAGGCCGTTGGCGATGGCATGCGCGCGCTGGCTGGTGATCCAGGCCTCGCGTTGACGTTGCTGTTCATCCGCGCTGTCGCTACGGTCCCAGCCGATGGCGGTGGGGTAGATCAACAGGTCCGCGCCGTGCAGCGCCATCAGGCGTGCCGCCTCCGGATACCACTGATCCCAGCACACCAGCACCCCCAATTTGCCCACCGAAGTGGCGATGGGCGTGAAGCCGAGATCGCCGGGGGTGAAGTAGAATTTTTCGTGATAGCCGGGGTCATCGGGGATGTGCATCTTGCGGTACTTGCCCGCGAGGCGGCCATCGTCGTCGAGCACCACGGCGGTGTTGTGATACACACCCGCCGCGCGGCGTTCGAACAGCGAGCCGACGATGACTACGTGCAGTTCGCGGGCAAGCGCCGCCAGTTGTTCCGTGGCTGGGCCGGGGATGGTTTCGGCGAGATCGAAATTGCGCGCATCCTCGCTCTGGCAAAAATACAGGCTGGCGTGCAACTCTTGCAGCACGACAAGACGCGCGCCATGAGCGGCCGCCTCGCGGATGCCGCGCACGCTCGCGGCGAGATTTTGCGCGTGCTCCGCACCGCACGCGTGCTGCACCATGGCGGCTTTGAGTTCAGGATTTTTCATTGTGTTATTCTACAGCACTCCGGCGGGCAACTGCATGGTGACGCAGTGCAGGCTGCCGTGCTGGAGTATCAAGGGTGAGCAGGGAATGCCGATGACATCCCGTTCAGGGAAACACTGCCGGATGCGCTCCAGCGCCAGACTGTCGCTGGGGTCATCATAGGTGGGCACGAGCACGGCGCGGTTGATAATCAAAAAATTGGCGTAGGTTGCGGGCAGGCGCCGGCCGTCATCATCATACTTTGCCCGTGGCCAAGGGAGGGGGACGAGTTGATAGGGCGTTCCATCGCCTTTGCGCAGATGCTTTAATTCCTGTTCCATCAGCTTGAGTTCGGCGTAGTGCTCGTCCTGGCTATCATCACAGGCGACGTAGCAGATCGTATCCGCGCTGCAAAAGCGCGCCAACGTATCTATGTGGCTGTCGGTGTCGTCGCCCGCAAGATAGCCGTGTTCCAGCCACAGCACGCGCTCTACACCGAGCCATTGCTTCAGACGCGTCTCGACGTCCTGACGCGACAGGCCGGGGTTGCGGGTGGGGGCGAGCAGGCAGCGCGAGGTGGTGAGCAAGGCGCCCGCTCCGTCCACCTCAATGCTGCCGCCTTCCAGCACAAAGGGGATGGTTTCCAGCGGCGTTTTTCCAAATGCGCCGAGTTCGTGCAGTCTTTGTGTGATTTGATTATCCAGTCCCGCCTCGAACTTCCCGCCCCAGCCGTTAAAAGTAAAATCGAGCAGACAGGGTTTGCCGCCGCGCAACGCAGTGATCGGCCCGTGGTCACGTGCCCAGGTATCATTGCTCGGAGCCTGAAACAGGTGGATGCGCCGCATGTCGGCGCCGGAGGCCCGCAGCACGCCATGCGCATGTTGCAAATGCGCGGCGTCATGGGCGGCGATGACGAGCTGTTCATGGCGGCTGATGACGCGGGCGATCTGCACGAATACCGGCTCCACCCGGCTCAGGTGTTCGCGCCAGTCACCATGCGCATGCGGCCAGGTCAGCATCACCGCGCTCTGCGGCGACCATTCGGGGGGTAACGTGGGGCGTGTGTTCTGCATGTATAACTTTAATAAATCTATATATGTTATTGTTTTATTTATAATAAATAACTGATTTTTCGACTATCAAGTTTTGTTGACCCAACAAACTTAGCGCCAAAACAATTGTCTCATTCGCTGACGCTGCTTACACTGTGGTTTGTATTTGCGTAGTGTCGAGTGTGGTGTGCAGCGCATACTAAACTAAATTAAGGACATTACTCTATGATAAAGCACCTTTCTGCTACGTTCTTGTCCGTCATGTTGTTAAGTGCGGGCGCAGTCTATGCGGCCGATCCCGCTCCCGCGAGCGGCGGCGGCAAAGCCCCGCTCGACCAGGCCATCGAAAGCGTGGAGAAGAATCTGGATAAAAACCCCGACAACGCCGGCTTGCAGAATGCGCGCGAGAAGCTGGAAGCCAACCAGGAGCGCAAGGAGGCCAAAGAGGCTGCCAGGGAAGATCGCAAGAAGGCGCATCGAGAGGCCAAAGAGAAGAAACGCATGGAAAAGGAAAAGCGCAAGGCGGCCAGGAAAGAGGAAAAGGAGAGCCGCAAGGAGTTCGATGACAAGGACGAGGATAAGGACAAGAGCAAAGGCGCCAAGACTGCCCCGGCTCCGGCCAGCGCCACGGATCAGGCCATAGAGGCCATCAAGGAGAAAATGAATAAAAAATAAGCATAGCTGCTATACTTCAAGCTTAAGCAAAAGGCCAGGCATTATGCTTGGCCTTTTCGTATTATGTGCGTCATGGCCATGAGACTGGCAACGATCTAAACCCGCATGTTCCGCCCCGTCGAACTGTTCATCGGGCTGCGCTATACCCGCGCCAAGCGCCGCAACCACTTCATCTCGTTTATCTCCGTTACCTCCATTGCTGGCATCGCGCTGGGGGTCACGGCGCTGATTACCGTACTTTCAGTGATGAACGGCTTTCAGCGCGAGGTGCGTACCGGCATCCTGGGCATGGCCTCGCACGCCACGGTGTCGAGCCTGAACGGCGCGCTTGCCGACTGGCGGGGGCTGGTGGATGAGTTGCAGCGTCAGCCACGTGTGTTGGGCGCGGCGCCGTTTATCGAGGCGCAGGGCATGTTGAGCTATGAG
>JAMCTV010000058.1 GCA_023381235.1 Gammaproteobacteria bacterium | reverse complement strand
GCACACCCTTTATCGCCATATACTGGGTGCGTGGCGACGCGGTAACGATTTTGCGTTTATTGCATCACGCCAGGCAGTGGCCTTGATTTCCAAACAGATTGGGGTACCCCAGAGCCCTTTAAGCTAAAGGCGGGGGGTTAATTAACCCACTTGCGCGCGTTGTGGAACATGCGCAGCCACGGGCCGTCGTTGCCCCACTCTTCGGGGTGCCAGGAGTTGGTTATCGTGCGCACTACGCGTTCCGGGTGCGGCATCATGATGGTGTAGCGCCCGTCGGGTGTGGTGAGGCCGGCGATGCCGAGTGGCGAGCCGTTGGGGTTGGCGGGGTAGCTTTCCGTGGGCTGGCCATAATTATCTACCCAGCGCAACGCGACGATACCGGCGTCCAGCGCTTGTTGGGCGCCGCCAGAGCGGAACTCGGCGCGGCCTTCGCCGTGCGCTACGGCGATGGGTAGTTGCGCACCAGCCATGTCATGCAAAAACAGCGAAGGCGATTTCGGGATTTGCACCAGCGACAGGCGCGCCTCGAATTGCTCGGAAAGATTGCGCATGAACTGCGGCCAGTGCTGTGCGCCGGGGATGAGTTCGCGCAAGTGGGACATCATTTGACATCCGTTGCATATCCCCAAGCCGAAGGTATCCTTGCGGTTAAAAAATGCGCTGAATTCGTCGCGTGCGCGCGCGTTGAACAGGATGGAGTTGGCCCAGCCGCGGCCCGCGCCCAGCACGTCGCCGTAGGAAAACCCGCCGGGGGCGGCGAGGCCCTGGAAGTCGCGCAGGGAAACGCGGCCTTGCAGAATATCGCTCATGTGCACGTCCACGCAGGCAAAACCCGCGCGATCAAACGCCCAAGCCAGCTCCACCTGACCGTTCACGCCCTGTTCCCGCAGAATGGCGATGCGCGGACGCACGCCTTGTTTGGCCCTGTTTGATATACGGGGGGGTGCGGCGATGTCGTGCTTCGGGTCGAAGTCGAGCTTTACATTCAGGCCGGGATCGGCGGCATCGAGCAGCGCGTCGTACTCCTGCTGCGCACAGGTTGGGTTGTCGCGCAGCGACTGCATGCGATAAGACGTTTCCGACCAGGCGCGGTGCAGGTTTACGCGCGTGTCGGTAAGAACCGTTTTGCCGTGGTGCGTGAACACAATGTGATCCGCGCCGTTCAGTGCGCCGCAATCGTGGCTGCATGCTCCCAGCCCTGCATCATGTAATGCCTTGAGCACCGTTTTCTTATCCACTTGGCGTATCTGTATCACAGCGCCGAGCTCTTCATTAAAGAGCGCGGCACAGGCGTCTGAACCGAATGCGTCGAGTTCCACGGTGACGCCGGTATGGCTCGCGAAGGCCATCTCGCATACGGCGGCGAATAATCCCCCGTCGGAGCGGTCGTGATAGGCGAGCAACAAGCCCTGCTCGTTGAGCGTTTGAATAACAGTGAAGAATGACTTGAGCAAGGCGGCGTCCGGCGCATCGGGCGCATCGCGCGTCACCTGGTTGTACACCTGGGTGAGCGCCGAACCGCCCAAGCGGTTTTTGCCCAGCCCAAGGTCAATCACGATGAGCGCGGTTTCGCCCTGATCGGTGCGTAATTGCGGCGTGAGTGTTTTGCGGCAGTCCTCTACCTTCGCGAACGCGCTCACGATGAGCGACAGCGGCGCGGTGACGGCCTTTTCCTTGCCCTGTTCGCGCCACACGGTTTTCATGGAGAGTGAATCCTTGCCCACGGGGATGGCGATGCCGAGTTGCGGGCAGAGTTCCATGGCGACGGCGTGCACGGTGTCATACAGCGCGGCGTCCTCACCGGGGTGGCCCGCGGCGGCCATCCAGTTGGCGGAGAGCTTGATGGCGGAAAGGCTCTCGATGCGCGCGGCGGCGATGTTGGTGAGCGCCTCGCCCAGCGCCATGCGTCCTGAAGCGGCGGGGTTGATGAGGGCGAGCGGTGCGCGTTCGCCCAGCGCCATGGCCTCGCCGGTGTGGGTGTCGAAACCGCTGCTGGTCACGCCCACATCCGCCACCGCCACCTGCCACGGGCCGGCCATCTGGTCGCGCGTGACCATGCCGCCTACCGTGCGGTCGCCGATGGTGATGAGGAAGCGCTTTTCGGCCACGGCGGGGAAACGCAGCACACGCAGTGCGGCTTCGTGTAAGTCAACGCCGGTGTCGAATGTGGGCAGGGACAGCGCAGCGGCGTGGCGCACGTCGCGCAGCATTTTAGGCGGTTTGCCGAGCAGCATTGGGCGCGGCAGATGAACTGGCTCGTTATGGAAATGCATGTCGCTTACGACGAGCTGCTCGGCGGCGGTGGCATGGCCGACGACAGCGTAAGGGCAGCGCTCGCGCGTGCACAGCGCCTTGAATTCCTCCAGGCGCTTGGCGGCCACCGCCAGCACGTAACGCTCCTGCGCCTCGTTGCTCCAAATCTGCATCGGCGACATGCCGGGGTCGTCGTTCAAAATTTCGCGCAACTCGATGCGCGCGCCGCGCTCCGCGCCGTGCACCAGTTCCGGCAGCGCGTTGGACAAGCCGCCCGCGCCCACGTCGTGTATGGAGAGGATGGGATTGCCCTCGCCCATTTGCCAGCAGCGGTCTATCACTTCCTGGCAGCGGCGTTGCATCTCGGCGTTGTCGCGCTGCACCGAGGCGAAGTCGAGGGTTTCGTCGCCGCTGCCCGCCGCGATGGAAGAGGCCGCGCCGCCGCCCAGGCCGATCAGCATGGCCGGCCCGCCAAGCACGATGAGCGCGCTGTCCGGTGGGATGCCGGTTTTCTCCACCTGTTCGGGAGAGATATTGCCCACGCCGCCGGCCAGCATGATGGGCTTGAGGTAACCCCGCCACTCCAGACCGGATGCGGCGGACAGTTGCGCCTCAAAGCTGCGGAAATAGCCGCAGATATTGGGGCGCCCGAATTCATTATTGAACGCCGCCGCGCCGATTGGGCCTTCCAGCATGATGTCGAGACTCGATGCGATGTGCGCGGGTTTGCCGTAATCGTTTTGCTCCCACGGCTGCAATGCATCGGGGATGCGCAGGTGCGAGACGGAGAAACCGCACAAGCCCGCCTTGGGCTTCGCGCCGCGCCCGGTCGCGCCTTCATCGCGGATTTCGCCGCCGCTGCCGGTGGCCGCGCCGGGATAAGGCGAGATCGCCGTGGGGTGGTTGTGCGTTTCCACCTTCATCAGGATGTGCGCCTGGCCGGGGTGACGGCGGTATTCGTTGTTTCCGGCATCGGGAAAAAAGCGCGCCGCTGCAAAGCCCTCGATCACCGAGGCGTTGTCCTTATACGCCGACAAGACGCCGTGCGGGTTTTTTTCCGTGGTGTGGCGGATCATGGCGAACAGGGATTTTTCCCGCGCCGCGCCGTCTATGATCCAAGCGGCGTTGAAAATCTTGTGGCGGCAGTGCTCGGAGTTCATCTGCGCGAACATCATCAGTTCGACATCGGTGGGGTTGCGCTTGAGGCGCCGGTAGTTGTCCAGCAGATAGGCGATTTCATCCACGCTCAGCGCCAGCCCCAGCCGCCGGTTGATGTCGTCCAGCGCCTGCTCTGAAATATCAAGGATGGTCAGCGGCGCAGGTTCAGCGTGGGAGAACAGGGAGCGTGCGGCGGTCGCTCCCGGCATCCTGCCTCCCGCGACACTAACACATCCCTGTGTGTCGTCGAGATCGCGCCACACCTGCTGTGTCATGCGGTCGTGGATGAGCGGGACAATCAGATCAATCTCGCCCTGTTGCAGCGGCGCGGCGTCTTGCGTGGTGAACGAGTAAACCGCGCCACGCTCGATGCGCGTGATTTTGTGGAGGCCGCACAGGCGCAGGATGTCGCTTGCCTTGCTTGACCAGGGTGAGCGGGTGCCGGCGCGCGGCGTGACCAGCAATGATGTCAGGGAGGCTACCGGGGATTCGTTTGCATAAGCGGCGAGGATTTCTTGCAGTGCCGCGTTTTCAGCGGGCGAGAGCGACGTGCTCAATTCGGCGAAATATACCCACTCGGCGCGCAGCCCAGTGATGCGCGGCACGGCTGCGCGTAGGGCCCCAAGCAGTTTGGCGAGGCGGAAGCCGGAAAGCGCCGCGGCGCCGTGCAACTTAATCAAATTTATATACATAGCGCCAGAAATCGTAGCGAGCGGCTTTCAGGCGGGGGCGGCGGAGCGCAGGAACCGGAGTGTACATAGACGTCTGTCGCTACGCGACCCCGGATTCCGAGCACCGCACGCACCCGCATCAAAGACGCGCAGTAGATTTATGACGCTATGTATAGCGATGCCCTTACTTTAGCTGTTCATGCAGCAGGGTCAGTATCCGGCCGGCGGTTTCCGACGTATCGCGCGCGCCGTCTTGGTTGATCACCGCGATGCGCGTGGTGTCCGATTCGCTCGCCACGCTGACCAGATATTGTTCGGTCGGCGGTTTTTTGTCGTCCTTGTCCCAGAATTTCATCTTGGACATGAAGCCTTCCTTTTTCTCCTGATCCTTGAGCGGATCGGCGTAACGCACGAAGTACAGGCCGCGCGAGCGGTCGCGGTCCTCCACCGTGAAGCCGATGCGGTCCAGCGCCAGCCCGGTGCGGCGCCAGGCGCGGGAGAAGTCTTCCTGCAGGGTCAGTGTGATGCCGCCGTTGCCGTCCCTGGTCAGCGCGGCGCGCGGCGCTTCGGCCTCGCGCGCAAGCAGGGTCTTGGCCTTTTTCTCGTCCACGCCGAAAAACACAATCATGCGGTTGATCATCTCCGCTTCCAGCTCCGGATCGGACGGACGCGGCTGCCAGATGGTGGATTCGCCTTGCACCACTTCCTCCACCCCGCTGTGGCTCAGGAAAAGCTCGGTGCCGCCCGCCTCCTGCCCGCGTTCCAGGCGCACGCGGAACTTGTCGCGCGTGGCGGCGGAGTAAAGATTGTCGAATACCTTGCTCAGCACCGAGCGGATCGGGTCTTTCGGGATGTCGGCGCGGTTTTCCAGCCAGTCGGTCTCCATGATGCCGATGCGCGGGTCTTCCTGCTTGATAAGGTAACCGTTTTGCAGCCAGAATTCGCGTACCTTGGGCCACCATTGATCGGGCTCGCCCTGCATTACCAGCCAGCGCTTGTCGCCGTCGCGTTCGACGCGCACGTTGTCCTGGCCGGGCAATACGTTCTCGCGCTGCGCCACCTGCGGATCGCTGCGCTCACCGCTGTACACGGAATAGGTCGCGGTGCCGCTGGGGCTGATATCGGGCACGGCGAGCGTGTCATCCACGGTGGAACTGGTGAGGTCGGGCGGGATTTCCAGCGGCGGGAGCGAGGAACTCTTTTTATATTCCACGCGCTTTTCCGGGTCCACTTCGTCGAGCTTGGCGGTGATCGCCTTGCACCCGCCAAGCGCGGCGAGCGCCAACAACACAACTCCACAATGTATCAACTGCTTTTTAAACTGCATCCGTCACCTGTATTTAAGGAGCCTTCTCCCCAGCCCTCTCCCGCTCGCGCGGGAGAGGGGGGTAGGTAAGCTCTAATTGATTGCCTGTTGCATGGCGGCCCTGACCCGGTCGTGGCAGCTTGCCGACAAGGGAGTCAGCGGCAGGCGTATGCCGGGCGGGATCAGCCCCATCTCATGCAACGCCCACTTGACCGGGATGGGGTTGGACTCGATGAACAAATCGCGGTGCAGCGCCATGAGCCGTTGGTTGATCGCCTCCGCCTGCGTACGCTCGCCGCGCAGCGCCGCCTTGCACATGTCGCTCATCAGCCTGGGCGCGACGTTGGCGGTCACCGAGATTACGCCCTTGCCGCCTTGCAGCATCACTTCCACGGCCGTAGCGTCATCGCCCGCATAAACATCTATTTTATCACCACAGCGCTCCAATATCTCGTGCGCGCGCGCGATATTGCCGGTGGCTTCCTTGAGGCCTACGATGTTGGAGATGGGGGCGAGGCGCGCCACGGTGTCGGGCAGGAGATCGCAGGCGGTGCGCCCGGGCACATTATACAGGATTTGCGGGATGGGCACGGCCTCGGCGATGGCCCTGTAATGCAGGTACAGGCCCTCCTGGGTGGGCTTGTTGTAATAAGGCGTGACCAGCAGGCAGGCGTCGGCGCCGGAATGCAAGGCCGAGCGGGTGAGCTCGATCGCTTCGCTGGTGGCGTTGGCCCCGGTGCCCGCGATTACCGGCACCCGTCCGCGCACCGTCTCCACCGCCTGGCGTATCACCCGGCAATGCTCCTCCATATCCAGCGTGGCGGACTCGCCGGTGGTGCCGACCACGACGATGGCGCCGGTGCCGTTTTCGATGTGGAATTCGATAAGCCGGGACAGGCTATCCGGGTCGAGCGACCCGTCCGCGCGCATCGGCGTGACCAGGGCCACCATACTGCCGTGAAACATGAAGCACAACTCCAAGGGCAAAAAGGCATGGTACTGCGCCCTGTGGCGGATGACAAGGAGCGGGTTGCTCCGGGCCACCCGGCAGGGAGTGCTCTATTGGCTATTGGTTGGGAATCTACTACTATTGGAAATTACCGTGTGTCAATAAGTCAGGGGTAATCAGGTAATGGCAGTCTCCGGGATCAAACCCAAGCTGAGCGGACTCGCGCGGCGTCTGGTGCTGGACAACCTGCTCACCGACCAGGTGGCGCTTACGGCCTATGAGGATGCGCTTAAAAACCGCACCTCCTTTGTCGCGCACCTGGTGGAGAAGAAGTTGCTCGATGCGCCGGCCATCGCCAATGCGGCGTCGCAGGAGTTCGGCCTGCCGCTGTTTGATCTCAACGCCCTGAATCTGGAGCACGCCCCCGTTGCGCTGGTGGAAGAGAAGCTGATGCGCCAGCATCACGTGTTGCCCTTGCACAAACGCGGCAACCGCCTGTTCATCGCCGTTTCCGACCTGACCAACCTGCAGGCGCTGGACGAGATCAAGTTCCATACCGGCCTCAACACCGAGGCGATACTGGTTGAGGAGGACAAGCTCACCAAGGTCATCGAAAAGGCTCTGGAGGTGCGCGCCAATCCGATGGAGGGCTTGGAGGATACCGACCTTGGCGACCTGGACCTGGAGGTTACCAGCGGGGACGAGGCGCCTGAGGATACCGGGGCGGCGGGCGACGAAGCGCCGATAGTGAAATTCGTCCACAAGGTGCTGCTCGACGCCATCAACAAGAGCGCCTCGGACATCCATTTTGAGCCGTATGAAAAGAAGTATCGTGTGCGCTACCGCATAGACGGCGAACTGGGCGAGGTGGCAGCGCCGCCGGTGGCGCTGGCGCCACGCATCGCGGCACGCCTCAAGGTGATGTCGCGCCTGGATATTTCGGAGCGGCGTGTGCCGCAGGACGGGCGCATGAAGCTGAAGATTTCGCCGACTCACGCCATAGATTTCCGCGTCAGCACCTGTCCCACCCTGTTCGGCGAAAAGGTGGTGATGCGTATCCTGGACCCTTCCAGCGCCAAGCTCGGCATAGATGCCCTGGGCTATGATCCGGACCAGAAACAGTTGTTCCTGGATGCCATCCACCGCCCCTACGGCATGGTGCTGGTTACCGGACCCACCGGCAGCGGTAAAACGGTATCGCTCTATACCGCGCTCAACATACTCAACACCGAAGACCGCAACATTTCCACCGCCGAAGACCCGGTGGAAATCAACCTGCCCGGCATTAACCAGGTGAACGTCAACCCCAAGGCGGGCCTGACCTTCGCCTCCGCGCTGCGCGCATTTTTGCGCCAGGACCCGGACGTGGTCATGGTGGGTGAAATCCGCGACCTGGAGACCGCCGATATCGCCGTCAAGGCGGCCCAGACCGGCCACATGGTGCTGTCCACGCTGCATACCAACGATGCGCCCAGCACGCTCACGCGCCTTGCCAACATGGGAGTGCCGGCGTTCAACATCGCCTCGGCGGTGATCCTCATCATCGCGCAACGCCTGGGGCGGCGCTTGTGCAG
Source organism: Gammaproteobacteria bacterium (assembly GCA_023381235.1). GTDB lineage: Bacteria > Pseudomonadota > Gammaproteobacteria > SURF-13 > SURF-13 > SURF-13. Next base: position 6,794 of record JAMCTV010000058.1, on the reverse strand, counting down.
GCATTGCAGGAAACCCATGGATATGCCGCGCGATGAACTGCTCAAGGCCGGCTTCGCGGAAGAGGACCTCAAGGATTTGGTGCTTTACGGCCCGGCCGGCTGCGACCAGTGTAACCATGGTTATAAGGGGCGCGTGGGTATTTATCAGGTCATGCCCGTCAGCGAGGCGATACAGCGCCTGATTCTGGAAGGCGCCAACGCCCTGCAGATCGCCGAGCAGGCCAAACGCGAGGGGGTGGCCAACCTGCGCGAGTCCGGTTTGAAGAAGGTCAAGCAGGGCATCACCAGTCTGGAAGAGGTATTCAACGTTACCAATGAGTAAAGGCCCGAACCATGGCTGAGAAAGCGGCGAAGATAATCGAGACCTTTGTCTGGGAGGGTTCCAACAAGCAGGGTGCGCGCGTCAAGGGCGAAGTCAAGGGCGTCAGCCCCGCCCTGGTCAAGGCCGATTTGCGCCGCCAGGGCATCAATCCGCTCAAGGTGGTGAAAAAGCCCACCCCCCTGTTTGGCGGGCGGTCGAAAAAGAAAATTACCCCGAAGGACATCGCGGTGCTGAGCCGGCAGATGTCCACCATGATTTCGGCCGGCGTGCCGCTGGTGCAGGCGTTCGAAATCGTGGGACGCGGCCACGAAAACCTCGCCATGCAGGAGCTCATTCTCGCCATTAAAGCCGACGTGGAGAGCGGCAGCTCTCTGGCCGAGGCCATGGAAAAACACCCGCGCCAGTTTGATGAACTCTACTGCAACCTGGTGCGAGCCGGTGAGCAGGCCGGCATCCTGGAAGGTTTGATGAACAAGATCGCCACTTATAAGGAAAAAACCGAGGCGATCAAGGGCAAGATCAAAAAGGCGCTGTTTTATCCGACCGCGGTATTGGTGGTGGCCTTCATAATCACCGCCATCCTGCTCATCTTCGTGATTCCGCAGTTCGAGTCGCTGTTCAAGGGTTTCGGCGCCGATCTCCCTGCGCTGACCCAGATGGTGATTAACCTTTCCGCGATTTTCCAGAAATGGTGGTGGCTGATCTTCGGCGCCCTGGGCGGCGGCGTTTACGCGCTTATCGAGGCCAAGAAACGCTCCAAGGCGGTGGCGCACTTTTTTGACCGGGTCATGCTCAAGGTGCCGGTGATAGGCGATATCCTCAACAAAGGCGCCATCGCGCGCTTTGCGCGCACCATGTCCACCATGTTCGCGGCCGGCGTGCCGCTGGTCGAGTCCATGGTCTCGGTGGCGGGCGCATCGGGCAACATCGTCTATTCGGAAGCCATCCTGCGCATGCGCGACGAAGTGGCGACCGGCACGCAAATGAACGTGGCGATGCGCAACGCGCAACTGTTCCCCAACATGGTGGTGCAGATGGTGGCGATAGGCGAGGAGGCCGGTTCGCTCGATGCCATGCTGGGCAAGGTCGCCGACTTCTACGAAGAGGAAGTGGATAACATGGTGGATTCGCTTTCCAGTTTGCTGGAGCCGATGATTATGGCGATACTGGGCGTGCTGGTGGGCGGGCTGGTGATTGCCATGTATTTGCCCATCTTCAAGATGGGGTCGGTGGTTTGAAGGCGGATACAAGAGAAAAGAGGCAAGAGAAAAGATTTATTTCTGACAGTGTTCCAATACTTTTCTCTTAGGAAAGCTCTGAATAAGTCCATCCTGGACTTCTCAGAGCACGGCCGCTCCTGCGCATCCCTGCGCCCGCGGCATTGGGGCGTCCTGCCCGGCAAAAAGCAAAAACGTGTCCTGATCTTGTCGAAGGATTGCCTTTCTTCATTTTACAATCACATGCGTGATTGTAAAATGGCGGCGCATCCCTGCACCGCAGGAACCTCTGAATTAATTCAGAGGTTCCTTAGCTCTTGCCCCTTCTCTCTGCGCGCCAGTGATTGACATCCTGCGCGCGTCCCCCTGGCTGTTTGTCTTGTCCGCCGGCGTGTTGGGGCTGGTGGTGGGCAGCTTTCTGAATGTCGTCATTTACCGCCTGCCGCGCATGATGCAGCGCGACTGGCGGGCGCAGTGCCGGCAACTGCTCGAGTTGCCGGATGAGCGCGCTGAACCGTTGCGTTTCAACCTCATCGTTCCCCGCTCGCGGTGTCCGCAGTGCGGACATGCCATCACGGCGCTGGAGAACATCCCGCTGCTGAGCTACCTCGCGCTCAAAGGAAGGTGTTCCGCCTGTGGCGCGCGCATCTCACCGCGTTACCCGGCGGTCGAATTGCTGACCGCGATACTGTCCGCGGCAGTCGCCGCGCATTTCGGGTTTGCCTGGCTCAGCGCGGCGGCGCTGCTGTTCACCTGGGCCTTGATCACCCTGACCTTCATTGACCTCGAACATCAACTGCTGCCCGACTCCATCACCCTGCCGCTGCTGTGGGGCGGGCTCTTGCTCAGTCTCACGGGCATGTTCGTGGGCAGCCGCAGCGCGATCATCGGCGCGGCGGCGGGCTATCTCGCGCTGTGGGCGGTGTACTGGCTGTTTAAATTGGCCACCGGCAAGGAAGGCATGGGGCAGGGGGATTTCAAGCTGCTTGCTGTGCTGGGCGCCTGGCTCGGCTGGCAGGCGCTGCCGGTGGTGATACTGTTGTCTTCCCTGGTGGGCGCGGTGGTGGGCGTCAGCATGGTACTGTTTTTGGGACGCGACAAAAATATTCCCATCCCGTTTGGTCCCTATCTCGCCGCCGCAGGCTGGCTGGCTCTGATCTGGGGGAAAGAACTGACCAGCGCTTACCTGCGCTTGGCGGGACTGGCATAAACGCTTCCATGCTTATAGTCGGGCTGACGGGCGGTATCGGCGCCGGCAAGTCCACGGTAGCGGAATTGTTTCAGGCGCTGGGTGTGCCGGTGCTGGATGCCGACGCCATCGCCAGGGAATTGGTGGACAAGGGCAAGCCCGCGCTTACACGTCTCACGGAAATGTTTGGGCGTGAGATACTGGATGATAACGGCGCGCTCAACCGCACCAGGCTGCGCACCCTGGTGTTCAATGACGCGGCGCAGCGCAGGCAACTGGAGGCGCTGTTGCACCCCTTGATCCGCGAGGAGATGCAGGCGCGCCTCAAGCGGCTTAAGGCGTCCTACTGTATCGTATGCATACCTCTGCTGGTCGAGACCGGGCAGACGGCCAGCGTGCAGCGCGTATTGGTGATAGATGCGCCTGATGAGTTGCGCCGCCGTCGCGTCGTGACGCGTGATGGGTTGACTGCGGCGGAGTTCAACGCCGTCCTCGCCGCCCAGGCGGGCCGTGAGGAGCGGCTGGCCGCGGCGGACGACGTGATTGTCAACGATGGCGGACGCGACAGGCTCAAGCAGCGGGTGGACGAGCTGCACCGCCGTTATATGCAATTGGCGGCCCCCGCCTCCGCTTCCAACAAAGTATAATGACAAGGAATCTCTGAGTTGTTCAGAGTTTCTTAAACCATATCCAAGGGACGTTTAAGTGGGCGAGCAGGTCTTCTATGAGCAACCGCTGAGCGAGCGAATACGCACTTTTCTGCGCCTGGAGTTGTTGTTTCTTCAGGCCAGCCACACCTTGTGCGGCGCAAGTCCGTGGGATAGCCGCGCCACGTTGTCCACGCTGTTTGAAATTCTCAACGTCATGGGGCGCGCCGATCTCAAGGGGGAGCTGTTAAAGGAGCTGGAACGGCACGGCGCCGCGCTTACCCGTCTGGAGCAGGTGCCGGAGGTGGATCAACAGCGGCTGAATCAGATTCTCGATCAACTGGACGCGCAAGTAGACCGCCTGCACGCCGTCGAAGGCCAGCTTGGCCAGGCACTGCGCCAGAATGAATTTATCAACAGCATCCGGCAGCGCACCAGCATTCCCGGTGGCACCTGCGATTTCGATTTGCCCGCCTATCATTTCTGGCTGGAGCGCCCGACGGCGGAACGGCTACGTGATTTGCAGGAGTGGCTGAATACCCTAGGTCCGGTGCAGAGCGCCGTAGCGTTGATATTGCAGTTGATCCGCGAAAGCGCCACACCGAGCCGGGAATGCGCGCAAGCGGGTTTCCTGCAAAAATCGCTGGACCCGGATACTCCCTGCCAACTGGTGCGCGTCGCCGTGCCGTTCAGCCTGCCCTGCTATGCCGAAATCAGCGGCGGCAAGCACCGCATCACGGTGCGTTTCATGGAGCACATCAAAGACGGCCGCGCCGTGCAGGCTGCGCAAGACATCGAGTTTGACCTGTACTGTTGCCTGATATGAAAAAGACGGACGTGTCTTGCCCCGTCTGCGGCAAGCCGGTGCAGTGGTCGGAGCGCTATCCCAGCCGCCCGTTTTGCAGCGAACGCTGCAAGCTGATTGATCTCGGCGCCTGGGCGGGAGAGTCCTATCGCATCCCGGCGCAGCATCCGGAAAAGCCGCCGGATGAGGAGGAGTGACACGGCCGCAGAAGAGTCATTCGTGCGCCGTGTTCTCACGCAGTATCCGCGCCGTTGCTTCCTCCGGCCGGGGCGTGTTCCATATCGCGCTCACCACGGCGATGCCTTGCGCGCCGTGCCGGAAGGCGAGCGCCAGGTGTTCCGCCTGCATTCCGCCCAAGGCGTAAACCGGCAGTGTGGCGAGCTCCGTCAAGTTTTGCAGGCCTTGCCAGCCGAGCGTTGCGGCCCCGGGATGGGTGGGCGTGTCAAGCACCGGAGCCGCGACCGCGAAATCCGCCTTGATGCGCATCGCGTGTTCCAGCTCCGCCCGGTTGTGGCACGAAGCTGCGACCCAATGCCCGGCATCGAGCGGACGCCGCTCCAGTTCAAGCAGCCGCGCGCTGGTGAGGTGCACGCCGTGCGCGCCGATTTCCTGCGCCAGCCGGGGCGCGGCGTTGAGCAAAAGCTGCGCGCCATAAGGCGCGCATAATCCAAGCGCCTGTTCAGCCAGGGTGCGATAGCGGTCTTGATCCAGGGTTTTGGCGCGCAGTTGAATCAGGCGCGCGCCGCCTTGCAGACAGCGCTCCAGCCTGTCCAGGAAAGCCTTGTCGCTCCAGCCCGGTTCCGGCTCACCGGTAACAAGATAGAGCACCGGAAGCCGCACCGCGTTCAGGATGGGCAGGTTGGCCGCGGGATACTCCCGCTGCGCCAGCTTGTCCTGCGCCACCCATTCGATGCGTTGGCCTTCCTTGGGGTGCGGCTCGCCGTGGAACGCATCCACGCGCCATACGTCCAGCAGCACGGATTTGTCGGGATAATGATGTGGAATGCGTATCAAGGGCCGGGCGCGCATAATTGTAATGCCCAACTCCTCATGCAACTCGCGTTTGAGCGCCTCCAGCACATTTTCGGCAGCTTCTACCTTGCCGCCGGGAAACTCCCACAACCCACCTTGATGTTTATGGGCGGGGCGCAGCGCAAGCAACACCTCGCCGCGCTGATTAAAAATGACCGCCGCCGCGACGTGTTGGTAAATTAAATGTTCAGTCACATTTCAGGTTCTATACTCGGCGTTGATGCGCACGTAGTCATAGGAAAAGTCGCAGGTCCACACGGTGGCGTGATGCGCGCCGCACTTTAAATCCACGCCTACACGGATTTCATCCGCACTCATTACCTGCCTGCCCTGCGCTTCGGTGTAGTCCGGCGCGCGCGCGCCGTTTTTTACTATGCACGTCTCGCCTAGGTGGATAGTGACCTGTTCCAGGTCAAGATCGGCGATTCCTGACCGGCCCACGGCGGCGAGGATGCGGCCCCAGTTTGGATCGGAGGCGAAGAACGCCGTCTTCACCAAGGGGGAGTGGGCGATGGCGTAGGCGACACGGCTGCACTCTTCTTCGCCCGCCCCGCCGTTCACCTCGATGGTGATGAACTTGGTTGCGCCTTCGCCGTCGCGCACGATGGCCTGCGCCAGCTCCACGCAGATTTCCGTGACGGCGCTCGCCAGGGTTTGATAAACGGCGCTTGCGCTATCCGTCACGCGCGGCAGCGTGCTCCTGCCGGTGGCGATCAGCACGCAGGCATCGTTGGTGGAGGTGTCGCCGTCCACCGTGATGCGGTTGAACGACACCCGCACCGCATCACTCAAACAGCGCTGCAACAGTTGCGGCGCAACGGCGGCGTCGGTGGCGATGTAGGCCAGCATGGTCGCCATATCGGGGCGGATCATGCCGGAGCCCTTGGCGATGCCGGTGATGGTGACCGCATGGCCGTGCAGCGTGAGCTGGCGCGAGACACCCTTGGGCGCGGTGTCCGTGGTCATGATGCCGTATGCGGCATCTTCCCAGCCTGTTGCACTCAGTTTGGCGTAAGCCTCAGGCAAGCCTGCCAGGATTTTTTCCACTGGCAGAGGCTCGCCAATCACGCCGGTGGAGAAGGGCAGCACCTCGTGCGCCGCGCAGCCCACGAGTTTCGCCAGTTCTACACAACAGGTCTCGGCGTCACGCAGACCCTGTGCGCCGGTGCCGGCATTGGCATTGCCGGTGTTGACCAACAGATAACGCGGGGCGGCTTGTGCAAGATACCTGCGCGCCAAAATCACCGGCGCGGCGCAAAAGGCGTTTTGCGTGAACACCGCGGCGCAGTTCGCGCCCGGCGGGATTTCCATCACCACCAGGTCGCGCCGCCCCGGCTTCTTGATTCCGGCGCTCGCCGTGCCCAGGCGCACACCCGCTACCGGATGCAATACGGACAGGGGCTTGAGACCTACAGGCAAAGCGAGCTCCTCAAGTCAATTGTCCGTGGCAGTGCTTGTATTTTTTCCCCGATCCGCATGGGCAGGGCTCGTTGCGCCCGATCTTGCGCTCGCCGCGCACAAACGGGGCTGCGCGTTCTTGCGCTGGCTCTGCCGGCGCGGCGGACTCAGGTGCCGCCGCGGC
>JAMCTV010000057.1 GCA_023381235.1 Gammaproteobacteria bacterium | reverse complement strand
GCGCTGCGGTTGGTGCTGCGCGAACGCCTGCGTGATGGTATCACGGTCTTGCAAACTGGCCTGGATGTGGATGTAACGCGGGTGAGTGTTAAAACGATTCAGGCGCGCGCGTTTTAAATTCACATCGTAATAGTCATTCAGGTTGTCTATGCCTATGACCTCGTCGCCGCGCTCGATCAGGCGCAGGGTGAGCGCCGCGCCGATGAACCCCGCCGTGCCGGTGACCAGTACCTTCATCTTTGATTAAAGCCGCCCGTCCGATTGATCGGCGGGCAGCATGCCTTTTACGTCGAATAAAACGCATGGCGTCTTGCCCAGTGCGCGCAGTTTCTGCGCGCCCATGGCGTGGAATTCATCATGCGCCACCGCGAGAATCAGCGCGTCATATTTGCCGCTGTCCGGTTTGCCGATGGGCGTGATGCCGTACTCGTGCCGGGCGTCTTCCGCATTGGCCCAGGGATCGTACACGTCCACCCTGGCGTTATAGCCTTGCAGCTCGCGCACGATGTCAATTACGCGGCTGTTGCGGATATCGGGGCAGTTCTCCTTGAAGGTGAGGCCGAGAATGAGAATGTTGGCCTCGGCCACGTGCATGCGGCGCGCCAGCATGAGCTTGATGACGCGCTCCACCACGTACGCGCCCATACCGTCATTGATGCGCCGCCCCGCGAGTATCATCTGCGGCAGATAGCCGATCTCCTGCGCCTTGTGGGTGAGGTAATAGGGGTCCACGCCGATGCAGTGCCCGCCCACCAGACCGGGGCGGAAGGGCAGGAAGTTCCACTTGGTGGCGGCGGCCGCCAGGACTTCCTGCGTGTCCAGGCCCAGCCGGTTGAACAGCATGGCGAACTCGTTGATAAGCGCGATGTTCACGTCGCGTTGCGTGTTCTCGATCACCTTCGCCGCCTCCGCGACACGGATGCTGCTGACCTTGTGCGTGCCCGCGCTGACGATGCGCCGGTAGAGCTGATCCACGAACCCGGCGGCCTCCGGGGTGGAGCCGGAAGTCACTTTGGTGATGCTGGTCACGCGGTGCTGTTTGTCGCCTGGGTTGATGCGCTCCGGGCTGTAGCCTGCGAAAAAATCCTTGTTGTAAGTTTTGCCGGATACTGCCTCAATCACCGGCACGCACACCTCTTCGGTTGCGCCGGGATAAACGGTGGATTCGTAGATCACCACGTCGCCCCGGCCCAGGGTGCGACCCACGGTTTCGCTGGCGCGGATCAAATAGGTGAAGTCCGGACGTTTATGTTCGTCTATCGGCGTGGGCACGGTGACGATGTACACGTTGCAGCCGTGCAGCGCGCTTTCCTGGTGCGCGAGCGTCAACTGCAGCGCCGCCTTGAGCTCTTCGGCGTTCACCTCCAGCGAGCTGTCATGCCCGCGCTCAAGCTCCGCGATGCGCCGCGTATTCACGTCAAAGCCCACGGTGGGAAAGTACTTGGCAAATTCCACCGCCAGCGGCAGTCCGACATAGCCGAGGCCGATCACGGCAATACGTGTCTGCGTCAGGTCAAACATTATATGTTGTGATTGCCGCGGCCGATGCCGTAATGGAGGATGCCTTCGCGCTTGAGCATGTCGGGGTCGTAGAGATTGCGTCCGTCGAAGACTGCCGGCTGTTTTAAAAGTTTTTTAATCTGGCTGAAATCCGGACTGCGGAATACCTTCCATTCGGTGACCAGCGCGAGCGCATCGGCATTGCGCAGGGCTTCATACGGTTCTTCGCACAACGCGAGATCGCTGCGTTCGCCGTAGAGGCGGCGCGCCTCACTCATCGCCACCGGGTCGTGCGCCTGTACCCTGGCGCCGTGCGCCCAGAGTTTTTCCATCAGCACCCGGCTCGGCGCCTCGCGCATGTCGTCGGTGTTGGGCTTGAAGGCCAGACCCCACAGCGCGATGGTTTTGCCCTTGAGCTTGCCGTTGAAGTGCGCGTGGATTTTATCAAACAACACTTCCTTCTGCTTATGGTTCACCGACTGCACCGCGTGCAGCAATTCGGGCCTGTAGTGGTTCTGTTCCGCGGCGCGCGCCAGCGCCTGCACGTCCTTGGGGAAGCAGGAACCGCCGTAGCCGCAGCCGGGATAGATAAAATGATAGCCGATGCGCGGGTCGGAGCCGATGCCGATGCGCACCTGCTCGATGTCCGCGCCCACGCGTTCGGCGATGTTGGCCAGTTCATTCATGAAGCTGATCTTGGTGGCGAGCATGGCGTTGGCATCATATTTGGTGAGTTCGGCCGAGCGCGCGTCCATCACCAGCACACGCTCGTGGCTGCGGTTGAACGGCGCGTACAGCGCGCGCATCATTTCAATCGCACGTGCGTCACTGCTCCCGATCACGATGCGATCGGGTTTCATGAAGTCGTCAATGGCCGCGCCTTCCTTTAAAAACTCAGGGTTCGACACCACGCTGTAGTCCAGCGCCACCCCGCGCTTTTTCAATGCCTCGGCCAGCGTCGCGCGCACCTTGTCCGCGGTGCCGACCGGCACCGTGGACTTATTCACCACCACCTGATAATCGGACATGTGCTCGCCGATGGCGCGCGCCACCGCGAGCACGTATTGCAAATCCGCCGCGCCGTCTTCATCCGGCGGCGTGCCCACGGCGATGAATTGCAGCGCGCCGTGCCTCACCGCACTGGCCATGTCAGCGGTGAAATTGAGCCGCCCGGCACGGGTGTTGCCGAGCAGCAGGTCTTCCAGGCCCGGCTCGTGGATCGGCGTCTTGCCCTGCTTGAGCAGTTCCACCTTGCGCGCGTCGGTGTCCACGCACAGCACGTCGTTCCCGACCTCGGCCAGGCAAGCCCCGCTCACCAACCCCACATAGCCGCAGCCGAAGACCGTGACCTTCATGCAAATTCCTTTTTCAAGGTTTATTCCTTAAGAAGATGTGCTGTACGCCCAGTTTATGAGACTTGTCAAAACCTTATAACATAACAGGTTGCGTGAAATTTGTCGCGCCGCACAGCCTGCCGGGTCTTGGGCACCCTGCGATGGGCCGCTCGGCGAGCGGCCTTTAAGTGGTTGTTAATTTTAGAGAAGCACTTGCAGCAAGATAGCCAAACGGGTTGACGCTCAAGGATATTTGCTGCATACTAGTCTGCTTATGTTTCGGGAGGGGTTCCCGAGCGGTCAAAGGGATCAGACTGTAAATCTGACGGCTTACGCCTTCGGAGGTTCGAATCCTCCCCCCTCCACCAGACATCCGGAGGGCGGGCCGCCGGTGAGCGCGGATTGCGCCCAGCGGGGCTAACTATGTGCA
>JAMCTV010000056.1 GCA_023381235.1 Gammaproteobacteria bacterium | reverse complement strand
ATCCGTCCGCGCGGCTGGGACAAGGGACGGGCGATTGCCGAGTTCATGCGCGAACCGCCGTTCGCCGGGCGCGTGCCGGTGTTTGCGGGCGATGACATCACCGACGAGGACGGCTTCGCCGTCGTCAACCGCATGGGCGGTCATTCGATCAAGGTGGGGGCCGGGCCGACGGCCGCGCGCTGGCGGCTCGCCGATGTCATACAGGTGCTGACCTGGCTTGACCGTTACGTAGAGAGGTTTGCAGCGCAACGACCGGAGGGTTAGACCATGGACAACCTGGAGCTTGGGCTGATCGGCAATTGCAGCATCAGCGCCCTGGTTGATCCGCAGGCGCGGATCGTGTGGTCCTGTATGCCGCGCTTCGACGCCGACCCCGTGTTCTGCGCCCTGCTCCGCAACGCGCAGGATGGCCGCGGCGCGTTCGCCATTGAACTCCAGAACTTCGCGCGCGCCGAGCAGCGCTACCTGCGCAATACCGCCATTCTGGTGACGACGCTCTACGATCAGACAGGCGGGGTGGTGGAGATTACCGACTTCGCCCCGCGCTTCAGCCAGTACGGGCGCACGTTCTGCCCGATGATGATCGTACGCCGTGTACGCCCCCTCTCCGGCAGCCCGGTGATCCGCATCCGCCTGGAGCCGGCCCACGACTACGGCGCGGGGGTCCCGGCGCTGACCTTCGGCAGCAATCACATCCGCTATGTCTCGCCCCAGTTGGTGCTGCGTCTTACCACCGACGCCTCGATCACGGCCGTGCTGGAGCAGACGCCGTTCGTGATCGAGCGCGACGTCACCCTGATGATCGGGCCGGACGAGATCGTCCCTGAGGCGCCGGGCGAGATCGGTCAGCGGTTTTTCGGGGAGACGCGCAACTATTGGCAGGATTGGGTGCGTTTCCTCGGCATCCCGTTCGAGTGGCAGGAGGCGGTGATCCGCGCAGCGATCACGGTCAAGCTCGCCGCCTTCGATGACACCGGCGCCATGGTCGCCGCCATGACGACCTCGTTGCCGGAGGCGCCGGACAGCGAGCGCAACTGGGATTATCGCTATTGCTGGCTGCGCGACAGCTACTTTGTGGTCGCGGCGCTCAATCGCCTGAGTGTGACACGCACCATGGAGCGTTACCTGCACTACATCGTGAACATAGCCGCGAACATGCGCGGCGGGCGCCTGCAGCCGGTGTACGGCATCAGGGGCCACACTGATCTGGAGGAATCCATCGTATCCAGCCTTCCCGGCTATCTGGGCATGGGGCCGGTGCGCATCGGCAATGCCGCGTACCGGCAGGTGCAGAACGACGTGTACGGCTCGGCGATTCTGGCCGCAACCCACATGTTCTTCGACGAGCGTCTCGACCGCCCCGGCAACGAAGGCCTGTTCCGGCGTCTCGAGGCATTGGGGGAGATGGCGCGCGCGGTGTACTGCCAACCCGACGCGGGCGTTTGGGAGCTGCGCAACGCCGTGCGCATTCACACCTTCTCCAGCGTCATGTGCTGGGTCGCCTGCGACCGCCTGGCGCGCATTGCCGCGCGTCTCGGCCTCAACGACCGCGCCCACTACTGGCGCGGGCATGCGGACGTCATCCACCGCGCAGTGTGCGAAAATGCCTGGGATGCGAAGCAGCAGAGCTTTGTGGAGAGTTTCGGCGGCAAGGAGCTCGACGCGAGTCTGCTGCTGCTGCATGAACTTGGATTTCTGGCCGCGGACGATCCGCGCTTTGCCGGCACGGTGGCGGCGGTAGAACGGCAACTCAAGCGAGGCGATTTCGTCTTCCGCTACACGCAGAAGGACGACTTCGGCGAGCCGCAGACGGCGTTCATAATCTGCACCTTTTGGTATATTGACGCCCTCGCGGCCCTGGGCCGCCGCGAGGAGGCGCGCGCGCTGTTCGATACGCTGCTCGCCTGCCGCAATTCGCTGGGCCTGCTCTCGGAGGACATAGACCCCGCCAACCGCAGGCTGTGGGGAAATTTTCCACAGACCTACAGCATGGTGGGGCTCATCAACTCCGCCATGCGCCTGAGCAAGAGCTGGGAAGAAGTTTTCTGACGCCGCAGTGCGCGTTGTTACCGTCCGCACCGGACAAGACAGAGAGAGGGAGATTTCATGGCGATGACAGCACGACCGCAACTTGCGCGCTCCCTGCGCCTGGGGCTTTTGATTGCCGCAACCATCGGAGTCGCCACCGGCCTGTTCGCCTGGCGGCAGGCGAGCGATGAGCGCCGGATTGATCTCGATGATGTGAACCGCCGCGCCCACGTGCTGGCGCAGCAACTTTCCGGAACGGTGGCAAGGGCCCTGACGCAGCCCGATGCCCAAGCGCGCGAAGCTTTGCGGACGCGGCTCGAGGGCTACAGCCGGCTGATCGGCTATGCCGTGTTCCGGCCGGATGGGCAGCTGGTGGCGGCCGGCAAGGCGGTGGCGGAGTTTTCGGACCGCATCGAGCCCGTGGCCAAACGGGCGCTGCAGACCGGCGCAGACGCACTTGAGATCACGCGCTTCCAGGGCGCGCCGATCCATGTCTTCGCAATTCCGCTCAAGGGCGCGGACGATTCCGCGCAAGGCGTACTGGTGGTGGCGCACGATGTTTCTTACATAGACGAACGCGCCACCGACCGGCTGGTGCGCTACGGGTTCTGGATACTGATCGTGACGCTGCTTGCAGTGATGCTCGTGGTCGGCATGACCTGGTTCACCTACGAGCGCCCGCTACACAAGCTGGCGGACTGGATGCGGCGCCTGCGCACCGAGAACGTTTCCGGGGCGCCGCCGCCCGGCCTGCCGTCGGCGCTGCTGCACAGCGAGACCGACCGGCTCGCCGCCTCTTTCCGCGCCGCGCGCTCAACCGGGCGCAGGCTGTCGCAGGCGGCGATGCATGCCGAGCAAGTCTGGACCCGCGACCGGCTGCGCGCCCATGCGATCGCCGCGCTGGGCGAAGACCGCCAGCTCATCGTGGTGAGCAACCGCGAGCCCTACATGCACCAGTTGCGCGACGGCGAGCCGCGCATGATTATGCCCGCCGGCGGCCTGGTCACCGCGCTTGATCCGGTGCTGCAGGCCTGCGGCGGCGTGTGGATCGCGCACGGCGGCGGCGATGCCGACCGCGAGACGGCGGACGCGTCGGGGCGGCTCACGGTGCCGCCGGATGACGCCCGCTATACGCTGCGGCGCGTGTGGCTCACGCGCGAGGAGGAGCAGGGCTACTACTACGGCTTCTCCAATGAAGGACTGTGGCCGCTGTGCCACCTGGCGCACGAGCGCCCGGTGTTCCGCGCCGCGGACTGGGAATATTACCGCCAAGCGAACCAGCGCTTCGCCGACGCCGTGCTCGAGGAGATCGGCGGCGGCAAGGCCGTGGTGCTGGTGCAGGACTATCAGCTCGCTTTACTGCCGCAGCTACTGAAGAATGCGCGCCCGGATTTGCAGGTGGGACTGTTCTGGCACATTCCCTGGCCGAACCCCGAGGCGTTCCGCATCTGCCCGTGGGGTGCGGATATTCTCGCCGGCATGCTCGGCGCCGATCTGGTGGGCTTTCACCTGCAGCAGTACTGCAACAACTTTCTGGACACGGTGGATCGTGTGCTCGAGTCGCGTCTCGACTGGGACCACTTCGCGGTCGAACTCAAGGGGCACGTATCGCAGGTGCGGCCATTCCCCATCAGCGTGCAGGATTGGGCCGAACGCAAGGTTCCCGCGGGCGAGGAACTGGCACGCCAGATCACGGCGCTCAAGGCGCAGCACAAGCTCGAGGGCGCCTACATCGCGGTAGGCGTGGACCGCATTGACTATACCAAGGGTCTGCCGGAGCGCTTCCGCGCCGTGGCCCGGTTCCTGGAAAAATACCCGCAGTATCGCGGGCGCTTCACGTTCGTGGAGCTGGGCGCACCGAGCCGCACGCACCTGCGCCGTTACCGCGACCACATTGCGTTGCTCGAAGCTCTGGCGGACGAAATCAACTGGAAATACCAGACCAACGGCTGGAAACCCATACACTTCCTGGCAGCCCACCATGACGCCAAGACCGTCCATGCATTTTTGCGCATGGCTCCGATGTGCATCGTCAGCTCCCTGCACGACGGTATGAACCTGGTGGCCAAGGAGTACGTCGCCGCGCAGGAATCCGAGGGCGTGCTGATCTTGTCGGAATTCGCGGGCGCAGCGCGCGAGCTCGCCGATGCGCTCATCATCAACCCTTATGATACGGAACAGTTCGCCGACGCCATCTGTTACGGCATGGAAATGGACACGGCGCAGCGGCGCGCGCGCATGCGCCGGATGCGCCGGAATGTCGAGGAGCACAACATCTACCGCTGGGCCGCCGGCTTCCTCACCGAGCTTGCCGCCACGCGCGCGCAGGAGCCGGCCGGCAAGCCCGCGGGCGTTGGCGAGCCACAATCGTTTTAGGGAACCTCTGATTAAGTCAGAGATTCCTGCGGCACATGGATGTGCCGCCATTTTTCAAACACGAAAGTGTTTGAAAAATGAAGAAAAGCAAAAATGCCATTTTTGCTTTTCGTGCTCTGAGAAGGCCAAGATGGACTTATTCAGAGCTTCCTTAGACCAAACTATTTGATATAGATCAGGACAAGCCGCGCGGGGTTGGCTATGCTTGGCAGGGCGAATGGAGAACCGGTCATGCCAGTGGCGGGGTTGCTAAAGCGGGGCCAGCTTGATGTCTTGATTCAAACACTGCGCGCACGCGGTTATCGCGTGGTGGGCCCGCGCGTGAAGGGCGGGGCCATTGTTTATGATGAAGTCAGCCGCGCCGATGAACTGCCCGTGGGATTGGTCAGCGTGCAGCAACCTGGCCGTTACCGGCTGGAAGATTCCGCGAATGGACGCCTGTTTGATTATGTGCACGGCCCGGAGTCGCTGAAGCGCTTTCTGTTCGCTCCGCAGGAAACCTTGTGGACAGTGGCGCAAAACGGCGAGGTGAGTTTTAAAGAGACGCTGCCAGAGCAAAGGCCTCTCGCCGTGATTGGCGCGCGCGCCTGCGATCTTGCCGGGATGGAGGTGCAGGACCGTACCTTCCTCAAAAGTCAGTACAACGATTTCAGCGACCCCTATTACGCCACGCGGCGTGAAAATCTGTTTATCGTCGCGGTGAACTGCACGCGCTCCGCGGCCACCTGTTTCTGCGCCTCGATGAATACCGGCCCGCGCGCGCGCGAGGGTTACGACATCGCGCTCACGGAACTGGAAGATTCCTTTTTAGTGGAGGCAGGCAGCGCGGCGGGCGCAGCGGTGTTGGCCGAGCTGCCCCTGCAGCCTGCGCGCGAGATGGAGACCACACAGGCAGCGCAGGCGATAGAGGCCGCCGCGCGCAGTCAAACACGGCGTTTGGACACCACGGATATTCAGGCGCTGCTGTTCAATAATCTCGAACATCCGCGCTGGGATGATGTGGCCGAGCGCTGCCTGTCGTGCGCCAACTGCACCATGGTGTGCCCGACCTGCTTTTGTCATCGGGAGACGGACGTCGCCTCGCTGGACGGGAAACAGAGCGAGCACCAGCGCCAGTGGGACTCCTGTTTCACCCTGGAGCACAGCTATATCCACGGCGCGCAGATCCGCCCGCAGATACGCCAGCGCTACCGTCAATGGCTCACGCACAAGCTCGCCTCCTGGATTGAGCAATTCGGGGTGAGCGGCTGCGTGGGCTGCGGGCGCTGCATCACCTGGTGTCCCACCGGGATAGACTTGATCGAGGAGGTCAATGCCATCCGCGCCCAACCCGAGGCAAAGACATGAACGCCGTTGCATGGCCCCCCAATCCTTATTTGCCGCAAGCGGCGCAAGTAGTCGAGCGCGTGGAGGAGGGGCGCGATATTTTCACTTTGCGCCTGCGCCTGCGTGATGCTGAAGCGCGCGCGGCGTACCGCTTTCAGCCCGGCCAGTTCAACATGTTGTACCTGTCCGGCGCGGGCGAGGTGGCGATCTCCATCGTCTCCGATCCCGATGATCCCCAATTAATAGACCACACCATCCGCGCCGCCGGGCGCGTCACTCAAGGGCTACAGCGGCTCAAGGCGGGCGATACACTGGGGCTGCGCGGCCCGTTCGGGCGCGGCTGGCCGGTGGAGGCGGCGCGCGGACGCAGCCTGCTGTTGATAACCGGCGGTCTGGGCTGCGCACCCACCACCTCCATGATTCATTATGCGCTGCAGCGCCGCGGATTATACGGCGCGATCACGCTGTGCCACGGCGTGAAGCATCCCGCAGATCTCATTTACGGCGAGCGCATTCAAAGCTGGTGCGCCGCGCCGGACACCCAGGTGCTGTTGACCGCCGACAAGGGCGCGCCGGAGTGGCGCGGGCGCGTGGGGCAGGTGACGCAGACGCTGGAGGATGTTGACCCGGCATTGTTTAAAGGTGTTGCGATGATGTGCGGGCCGGAGCCGATGATGCGCGCGGTGGCGGAAAATTTGCTCCGGCGCGGCATGGCGCCGGCGGATATTTATCTGTCCATGGAGCGCAACATGCACTGCGCCGTGGGACATTGCGGCCATTGCATGTTCGGCGGAAAATTCATCTGCAAGGACGGGCCGGTCTTTTCCTATGCAGAGGTGCGCGCGCTGCTGGCGGTAAAGGGTTTTTGACATGACCGGCAGACTACGTATCGCGGTGCACAAGTTCGCCTCCTGCGACGGCTGCCAGATTCAGTTTTTGAATCTGGAGCAGGATTTGCTTACCCTGGCAAGCCGGGCGGAGATCGCGCATTTCGCCGAGGCTTCCAGTGTGATGCAGCCGGGCCCTTATGATGTATCCTTCGTGGAAGGCTCGATCTCAACGTCCGCGGATTTACAGCGCATTCAGGAGATACGCGCCGCAAGCCGGCTGCTCATCACTATCGGCGCATGCGCCACCGCGGGCGGCTTACAGGCGCTGCGCAACTGGAAGAATCATGACGAGTTTGTACGTGCGATTTATGCCCGGTCCGAATATATAGACAGCCTCGCGCGTTCCACTCCTGTCTCGGAACACGTAAAGGTAGATGCGGAGTTGTGGGGCTGTCCGATAGATCAACAGCAGTTAAAACGCGTGTTGAGTGACGTGCTTGCGCGCATTGCTCCACGCATCCCCGGCGAGTCGGTGTGCCTGGAGTGCAAGCGCGCGGGCCACGTGTGCGTGCTGGTGGCCGGGGACGTGCCGTGCCTAGGGCCGGTAACACGCACCGGCTGCGGCGCGCTGTGCCCGCGCTATGAACGTGACTGCTACGGCTGCTTCGGGCCGCAGGAAGACGGCAACACACGGGCGCTGGGACGGCGCTTCCGTGAGATGGGCCTTTCCGATGCAGACATCGTGCGCCGGTTGCGGTTCATCAACGGATGGGCGCCCGCCTTCCGCGCAGGCGCGCAGGTGTGGGAAAAATGAACGAAAGGAAATCAACGCGTATGGATATGACGAAGAACAGTATAAAGGCCCTCGACTCCGCCGCGCTTTATCATCCCTGCGCCCTGGAGCAACTTGCCTTCCAAACCACCGCCGAACTTGAGGATTTGGCGGAAATCATCGGCCAGGCGCGCGCGCTGGGCGCGGTGCGCTTCGGCGCCGGCATGCGCCGCAGCGGCTACAATATTTTCGTGCTCGGTTCGCCTGGCATGGGCAAGCACACCTTTGTGCGCGGCCATCTTGAAGCGCGCGCCAAACAGGAAGCGCCGCCTTCCGACTGGTGCTATATAAACAACTTCGAGCAGTCCCACAAACCGCGCGCGCTGCGCTTGCCCGCGGGACTGGGCATCAAGCTGCGCCAGGATATGACGCAACTGGTGGAAGAACTGCGCAGCGCCATACCCGCCGCATTCGACAGCGAGGAATACCGCCGCAAGGTCGAGGAAATAAAAAAGGCGTTCAATGAACGCCAGGAGCAGGCGCTCGACGAACTGGGCAATGAGGCGATGCGGCAGGGCGTGGCGTTGCTGCGCACGCCGGGCGGCTTTGCCTTCGCGTCGATGCGCGATAACGAGGTGATCGGCCCGGAGGAATACGAGAAACTCCCGGACCAGGAAAAGGAGCGCGTGGAAAAGCTGGTGAGCGCCTATCAGGAGCGCCTGGAGGGTGTGATCCGCCAAGTCACCCAGTGGCGCAGGGAGCGGCGCGAGAAAGTCAAAACCCTGGACCGTGAAGTGACCATGCGCGCCGTGGGTCATCTGATAGACGAGTTGCGCGAGAAATACACACAGTTGCCCGCGCTGCAGGAATATCTTTCCGCTGTGGAGCAGGATGTGATCGAAAATGTGGAGGATTTCCGCCGCCGCGAGGAACCGCCCATCACTTTGATGGGCTTGCAGGTTACGGAGCGGCCTTCCCTGCATCGCTACCAGGTGAATGTATTGGTGGACCACAGCGCCACGCAGGGCGCGCCTGTCGTCAGCGAGGATAATCCCGCCTATAACAACCTGATCGGGCGTATCGAGCACAGCGCGCAATTCGGCGCGCTGGTGACGGAGTTTACCCTGATCAAGCCCGGTTCGTTGCACCGCGCCAACGGCGGCTATCTATTACTCGATATACACAAGGTGTTGTCCCAGCCCTTCGTATGGGAATCGCTCAAGCGTGCGCTCTATGCGCGTGAAATCCGCATCGAATCACTGGGGCAGATGTACAGCCTGATCAGCACCGTATCGCTGGAACCGGAACCCATACCGCTGGAGGTAAAGATCGTCCTGTTCGGCGACAGGCTGTTTTACTATCTGCTGTATGAATACGACCCGGAATTCAGCGAGCTGTTCAAGGTGGCGGCGGATTTTGAAGAGGCGCTGGAGCGCAGCCCGGAAAATCATCTGCTCTATGCCAGGTTAATCGCCACCCTGGCGCGCAAGGAAAATATGCTGCCGTTTGAGCGCGGGGCGGTGGCGCGGGTCATCGAGCACAGCGCGCGCGTCGTCGAGGATGCGGAAAAACTCTCCACTCACATACACCGGGTTGCTGATGTGATGCGTGAAGCGGATTACTGGGCGCGCGAGGCGGGGCGCGGAAACATCGCGGTGGAGGATGTACGGCGGGCGATCGAGGCTGAGCGCTACCGCGGCGGACGCTTAAAGGCCGAGGTGCAGGAGGAAATCCTGCGCGGCATGCTGCTCATTGACACCCACGGACTGTCAACCGGGCAGGTCAACGGACTTTCCGTGCTGGAGCTTGGCGCGCACAGCTTTGCCCAGCCGGTACGCATTACCGCCACGACCCGCCTGGGTGAAGGCGAATTCATCAACATCGAGCGCGAGGTGAAGCTGAGCGGCGCCATCCATTCCAAGGGCGTACTGATTTTATCGTCGTTCCTGGCCGCGCGTTACTCCAAAGACAGGCCGCTGTCGCTCACCGCGAGCCTGGTGTTTGAGCAGTCATACGGCTTTGTCGAAGGCGACAGCGCCTCGCTTGCCGAACTGTGCGCGCTGCTGTCCAGTCTGGCCGGGATTCCGGTCAAGCAGTTCCTGGCCGTGACCGGCTCGGTGAATCAATTCGGCCAGGTGCAGGCGATAGGCGCGGTGAACGACAAGATCGAAGGTTTTTTCGACATCTGCAACGCGCGCGGCTTGACCGGCGAGCAGGGCGTGCTGATGCCCGCCTCGAACGTGAAAAACCTGATGCTGCGGGACGATGTGGTGCAGGCCGCGGCGGCGGGGCAATTCCATGTTTATCCGGTCGAGACCATAGATCAGGCGATAGAGATACTGACGGGCGTGGCCGCCGGCGCACCCGACAAGGAGGGCAAGCTGCCGCCGGCCAGCATCAATTATCTGGTTGCGGTGAAATTATATGAGCTTGCGCTGATACGTCAGGAATTCGGCGAAGGCGCGAAGGGTGAAAAGCAGAAAAATGGAGAAGACGACGATGAGGAAAATGAGGAAGGGTAAGTCGTCAGTCCTTTATGAGTAGTGAACGCCGCATTGAAGTTCCGGTATTAACCCGCGTGGAAGGCGAGGGTGCGCTGTACGTGCATATTGACGGAACGCGCGTGGCGGATTTGCGCCTCAACATCTTCGAGCCACCGCGTTTCTTCGAAAAATTCCTGGAGGGCCGGAGTTGGAAGGAAATCCCGGACATGGTGGCGCGCATCTGCGGCATTTGCCCGGTGGCCTATCAGATGAGCGCGGTGCACGCCATCGAGGCGGCCTTCGGCGCGCGGATTACGCCGGCCATCCGCCGCCTGCGGCGTTTATATTATTGCGGCGAGTGGATGGAGAGCCACAGCCTGCACATCCATCTCCTAGCCGCGCCGGACTTTTTAGGCTATCCCGACGCCATGGCGCTGGCGCAGGATCAGCCTGGCATTGTGCGCCGCGGACTGCGACTGCAAGGCCTGGGCAATGCCATCCTTAGTACGATGGGAGGGCGTTCCGTGCATCCGGTCGGCGCGCGCGTAGGCGGCTTTTACCGCGCGCCGGATCAAGCCGAGGCGGTGGCCCTGCTGGCGCGCTTGCGTGCAGCGGCGCAGGATGCGGAAGACTTGGTGCGCTGGACGGCGGGCCTCAAGCTGCCTGACGTTACGCGCCAGGCGCCTTTCGTCTCGCTGCGTCACGCGTCGGAATATCCCATGAACGAAGGCGCCATCGTTTCCAGTGAGGGACTGAATATTTCCGCGGCAGAATTTGATGCGCACGTGATGGAGCATCAGGTGCCGCACTCCACCGCTTTGCATGCGCTCATCAATGGCAAACCCTATTGGGTGGGGCCGCTGGCGCGTCTCAACAATAATCTGACTCATTTGCCGCCGCACACCTTGCGGCTGGCTGAGCAGACAGGCATCCACTGGCCGAGCGCCAACCCCTATCACAGCATTGTGGCGCGCGCGCTGGAAATTCATTTCGCCCTGCACGAGTCCATCGCCATTCTGGAGCATTACACGCCGCCCGGCGAACCGTTTGTGGAGATTACTCCTCGCGCGGGCGCGGGTGCGTGGTGCACCGAGGCGCCGCGCGGAATTTTATGGCAGCGTTATGAGATGGATGGTGAAGGGCTGGTGAAAAAATCACGCATCGTGCCCCCCACCAGCCAGAATCAGGCGCAGATGGAGGCCGATTTGCGCGCATCTGTCGAGGAAAATCTGAGCTTGCACGACGATGATCTGCGCGCGCGGCTGGAGGCGGGGATACGCAATTACGATCCGTGCATTTCCTGCTCCACGCACTTTTTAAATCTCATGCTGAAGCGCACATGATCCGCGTCATCGGTCTCGGTTCGCCGTCGGGTGACGATCAAGCAGGCTGGCTGGCGGCGCGCGCCTTGTGCGGCAGATTTGATGAGCAGCGTGTCGAGGTAAGCGTGTTGGACCGCCCCGGCCCGGCGCTGCTCGAACACTGGTACAAGGAGGACAGCGTGCTGCTGCTCGACGCCGTGCGCGGCGCGGGTGAGGCGGGCAGCCTCCATTGCCTGGAGGGAGACGAGATCGCGCGCCTGGCGGATGCCGCCATATCGAGCCACAGCCTGGGCGTGGCGGAATGCGTGGCGCTGGCGCGCACGCTCCATGCCATGCCGGGGCGTTTGTGTTTGCTGGGTTTGGAAATCGGCCCTGTCAGGCAGGCGGATACTGTGAGCTCGCAGGTACAGCACTCGCTGGCCAAATTGACCGAGGCCGCTTATGCCAAGATTGTGTTGTGGTTGAACAGTTAGCGGACATTGTACGGGGCGGAATTCTGGTTTGCCAATGGAGGCAAAAGATTACGATGAATGGTATCAAACCTCTCGTGGACAATGGATAGGTAAAACCGAATACGCCTTACTGAAACAGCTATTGATGCCGCATGAGAAAGAAAGTCTGTTGGATGTAGGCTGTGGAACCGGCTACTTTACGCGATTATTTGCGCGCGATTTACATGGACAGGTGACAGGAATAGACCTCAATCATTCATGGCTTGCCTATGCCAAGGCCCATTCAGTTGCCAGTGAAGATTATGTGGAAGGAGCAGCGGAGTCACTACCGTTTGGCGACAACAGCTCTGATTTGACTATTTCGGTGACTGCTCTGTGTTTTATTAAAGATCAACGGCAAGCAGTGTGTGAGATTCTGCGCGTAACCCGTAGAAGGTTTGCCATCGGGTTATTGAACCGGCATAGTTTGTTGTATTTTCAGAAAGGTCGCTCCGGCGGGAAAGGCGGATATCGCGGCGCTTATTGGCACACTGCGTCTGAAATCCGCACACTATTTGCGCGAATGCCTGTTGTGGATGTTAAAGTTCGTACGGCGGTTTATTTCCCTAAAGGACGTTTTCTTGCGCGACTGCTGGAAATGCTTTTGCCAGGTTGGTTGCGATGGGGAGGTTTTATCGTTGTTTCAGGGACTAAATCTCAGCCTCATGATAAAAGCCGCGGCGCGCTGCTGAACGATTAGGAGATGAGTATGGACCTGATATTTGTATTGGCCGGCGGCATGCTGCTTGGTGTTCTGCACAGCTTCGATCCCGATCACCTTGCCGCGATGACGTCGCTGGTGCATCCAGGCGCAACGCGTCGGAATGCGTTGCGCGCCGGATTATTGTGGGGTATCGGGCATAGTCTGGTGCTGTGCAGTTTGGTGCTGCTGCTCATTTGGTTTGGGTTCGCGATCAGGCCTATACTGGAAACAGGTTTCGAGGTCAAGGACCTCTGATCCATTTCTTTTCCATCATTCCCGTACAGGTGGGAACCCAGTTTTTGGCGCAGGCTGCGGCGGAGACACACTGAAAATTGATCTATATCAAGGCGGGAGCGGCGCGGCCGTTTATCATTGATGCGTAACAATTGCGCGTTATTTTACGCTGCAACCAGGTATTTTTTCCCGCTAAATGAAGGAGGAGCAAGCCATGGCTAACGAAACGAAACAGGTTGCCGCCAAGGGGCAGGAGATTCAAAAGGCCGCCCCCATGCATATCATGAGCCCGTTCGAAGAAATGGAGCGCATGTTTGAGAGCATGCTTCCACACGGATGGATGCGTCCGCTGCGCTGGGCGCAGCCGCTATGGAGCGATTTGACGGGCGGTTTGGCGCCGCGCGTGGATGTCATAGACCGCGATGATGAAATTGTGGTACGCGCGGAAGTTCCCGGCGTGGATAAAAAGGACCTGGATGTTTCCATGACGGAAAACAGCGTCACCATCAAGGGCAGCGTCAGGCGCGAGGCGAAGGAAGAGAAGGGCGAGTATTGCCGCTGCGAGATCGCGCACGGCGCGTTTACGCGCACGATTGCCCTGCCGGCGGAGGTGGACGATACCAAGGCCAAGGCGGTATTCAAAGACGGTATGCTGGAACTGACCATACCCAAACGGGAAAAGGCCAAGCGGCATAGTGTCGCCATTCAGTAATTGAATTTGTGGCGAAACGGGAACGGTTAAAGAGACGGCCCGCGCCGCTTCCCGTTTCGAATTGAGCGGGAGCCATGCAGAGGGATCTCATCAAGCAATTTCTCTACGACATGCTCCTGGCGCGCCGCTTCGAGGAGGCTGCGGCAGAGCAGTATACTCAGGGCAAAGTTGCCGGTTTTTTGCATCTCTATCCCGGCGAAGAAGCGGTTGCGGTCGGCAGCCTGCGCGCGGCGGAGCCGGGCGATTATGTCGTCACTCCCTATCGTGAGCACGTCCACGCGCTGATGCGCGGCGTCACGCCGAACGCCGTGATGGCCGAATTATTCGGCCGCGCCACCGGTTGCTCCGGCGGCTACGGCGGTTCCATGCATCTGTTCAGCGCCGAGCACCGCTTCCTCGGCGGTTACGCCATCGTCGGCGAAACCTTCCCGCTGGCCATCGGCGTCGGTTACTGGCTCGCCATGAAGCAGTCGCCCGATGTCGTGCTGTGCTACTTCGGCGAGGGTGCGGTGAATCAGGGCACCTTTCACGAATCGCTCAACATGGCGGCGTTGTGGAAATTGCCGGTGCTGTTCATTTGCGAAAACAATCGCTATCAGATCGGCACGGAAATCCACCGCAATTCCGCCGTCACCGAGGTTTACAAGCGCGGCTGCGCCAGCGGCGTCCCCGGCAAACACGTGGACGGCATGGATGTGCTCGCGGTGCACCAGGCCACGCAGGATGCGTTGCAACACGTGCACTCCGGCAGCGGCCCGTTTCTGCTGGAATGCGAGACCTACCGTTTCCGCGGCCACTCGATGGCGGACAGCGGCGCGTACCGCTCGGCGCTGGAAATGGCCGAGCTCAAGGCGCGCGATCCGTTGTTGAATCTGCGCAACCGCGCGTTGCAAGAAGGCTGGCTGAGCGAGGACGATATCGAAGCGCTGTTCAAAAAGGCGCACGAAACAGTTGATGAGGCGGTGCGTTTCGCCGAGCAAAGCCCGCCGCCCACCGATCTGTATAAAGATATCTACACGCAGCCGCTCGATGTGTACCGGGGTGCGCCATGACGCGCGCACGCGACGCAGACGCCGAGATGATCGCGCCCGCGCACCCGCGCCATGAACTCATGGTGTGGGAGGCGCTGAACCTCGCGCTCGATCACGCCCTGGCCGCGGACGATGCAGTGTTCGTTCTGGGTGAAGACGTCGGCCTCTACGGCGGCAGCTACCGCGTAACGCAAGGCCTGTATGCGAAGTACGGCGAATGGCGCGTGCGCGATACGCCGATCTCGGAAAACAGCTTCACCGGATTGGGCGTGGGCGCAGCCCTGGTGGGCGGCCGCCCCGTCGTTGAAATCACCACCGTCAACTTCGCGCTGCTGGCGCTGGACGCCATCATCAACCTGGCCGCGAAGATACGCTATATGTCCGGCGGGCAATTTCGCGTGCCGCTGGTGGTGCGCATGGCGGGCGGCGTCGCCAAACAACTCGCCGCGCAGCACTCGCAACGGCTGGAACATACCGTGATGAACGTGCCGGGGCTGCGCATCGTCGCGCCTGCTACGCCGCAGGATGCCTACTGGCAACTTACCCAGGCCGTGCGCGAGGATGATCCCGTCATCGTGCTAGAGCACGAACTGCTCTATTTCAAAAAAGGCCCGTTCGATATCCATGCCGCCGCCCCGCCCATGCACAGCGCGGCGGTGCGGCGCGTGGGCGCCCACGTCACGCTCATCGCCTGGCAGCGCATGGTGGACGTGTGCCTGCAGGCGGCGGACCTGCTGGCGCAGGATGACATCTATGCAGAGGTGATTGATCTCAGAAGCCTGCGGCCCATAGACCTGCCTTTGCTCGTCGAGTCCATCAAGAAAACGCACCGTGGCGTGGTGGTGGAGGAAGACTGCAAATTCGCCGGCGCCGGCGCGGAGATCGTCGCCGCGCTACAGGAAACCATATTTTTCGAACTGGACGGCCCCATCCTGCGCGTCGCCGCCGCCGATGTGCCCACGCCATACAACGGTGCACTCGAGGCCGCCTCGATTCCGGATGCCGCAGCCGTGGTGCACGCGGTGCGGCGCATGGTGGGGCCGCGCGAGGAGTAACGCGGCGCTACGTTCAGGAACCTCAGATTAAGTCTGCGTTGCGGAAGCCGCACAAGCCGCAATTAACTCAACGCCACCCTTACCGCATCCGGTGCGCGATTAATTACGTTTAGCAACACCAGCGCCGCGCCTTGTGGCGTGCGATCCCCGCGCTCCCAATGCCGCAGCGTCGCAACAGAGAATCCAAACCTCGCGGCAAATTGCTCCTGTGTCATCCCCATGCGCTGACGCAACGCGGAAACATCAACCGGCTCCGGCTTGTAAATTTTCACGGCAACCTTCTTGCCCTTGGCGTGTGCCACTGCCTCATTCAAACCACGCGAAATGCTGTCAAAAGTATTTCCCATATCTCACCTCTCAAACCACGCTGCAATCAAAATATCCACCAGCTTCGCCAACTCGTTGCGCTCTGC
>JAMCTV010000055.1 GCA_023381235.1 Gammaproteobacteria bacterium | reverse complement strand
GGTGGAAATACTTTAACCACGGAGACAAAGAGGCAAGAGAAAAGAGAAAAGATGGAGAAGAAGAGGTAAAATAGTTTTATATCCTTTTCTCTTGCCTCTTTTCTCTTGTATCTGTTTTTATGAAATCCCATCTGCGCGATCTGCTGCATCAGGCGCTGCAAAGTTTGCACACGCAAGGCGTGTTGCCGGAGGCAGCGTATGAGATCGGCGTGGAGCGCACGCAGGAGGCGCAGCACGGGGATTACGCGAGCAATATCGCCTTGACCTTGGCAAAATCCGCGCGGCGCAAGCCGCGCGCGCTGGCGGATTTGATCGTGACGCAGCTCCCGGCCTCGGCGCGCATCGCCAAGGTCGAGATTGCCGGGCCGGGCTTCATCAATTTTTTCGTGAGTGTAGCGGCGCTGCAATCGGTGGTGAGCGATATTTTACGCGTCGGCGACAGCTATGGCCGGAGCGTGCTGGGCGCGGGACAAAAAGTACAGGTGGAATTCGTGTCCGCCAATCCCAACGGCCCGCTGCACGTCGGACACGGGCGCGGCGCGGCCATAGGCAGCACGCTGGCCAATCTGTTGCAGGCGGTGGGTTATGAGGTGCAGCGCGAATACTACGTCAACGACGCCGGGCGCCAGATGGACATCCTCGCGCTCAGCGTGTGGCTGCGTTATCTGGAGCAGTGCGGCGAGCGCGTGGCCTTTCCCGTCAACGGTTATAGGGGTGATTACGTGCGCCACATTGCGCGCGCGCTGCATGAGCAGCACGGCGCGGCCTTGCGCCGTGACCCAAGCGAGATATGGCGTGATGCGCCGCCGGATGAAGGCGCCCAGAACGGCGACAAGGAGGCGCACGTGGACGCGCTCATCGCGCGCGCCAAGACCCTGCTCGGCGCGTCCGGCTATCGCACGCTGTTTGAGGCCGGGCTCACCGCCATGCTGGCCGACATCCGCGACGATCTGGAACAGTTCGGCGTGCACTATGACCACTGGTTTTCCGAACGCTCGCTCACCGCAGACGGTGTGGTGGAGCAAGCCATTGCGCGTCTGAAACAGGGCGGCGATTTATATCAGCAGGACGGCGCGTGGTGGTTCCGCTCCAGCCGTTACGGCGACGAAAAAGACCGCGTGGTGGTGCGTGATAATGGTGATAAAACCTATTTCGCCTCCGACATCGCCTATCACCTGGGCAAGTTCGAGCGCGGCTTCGCGCGCGTCATCAACGTGTGGGGCTCGGATCACCACGGCTACATCCCGCGCGTCAAGGCGGCGTTGCAGGCGCTGGGCTATGATGCCAGCAAGCTGGACGTGGTGCTGGTGCAGTTCGTGATTCTGTTCCGCCACGGCGTGCGCGCGCAGATGTCCACGCGCGCGGGCGAGTTCGTCACCCTGCGCGAGCTGCGCGGCGAAGTGGGCAACGACGCGGCGCGCTTTTTCTACGTGATGCGCAAGAGCGACCAGCATCTCGATTTCGATCTGGAGCTGGCTAAATCGAAAAGCAACGAGAATCCGGTGTATTATGTGCAATACGCGCACGCGCGCATTTGCAGCGTGCTGCGCCAGGGCGAACAAAAAGGTTACGTTTGGGACGCCGCGCAAGGCGCCGCACATCTGCGCTTACTGGTGGAGGAGCATGAACAGAAGCTCATGAGCGCCTTGTCACATTATCCGGGGGCGGTGGAGCGCGCCGCACTCGGTTATGAGCCGCACCAGATCGTGTACTACCTCAAGGAGTTGGCCGCCGATCTGCACGCTTATTACAACGCGCTGCCGTTTCTGGTCGAGGACACGGCCCTGCGCAATGCGCGCCTCACCCTGCTGGTGGCGACACGCCAGGTGCTGCGGAACGCGCTCGCCCTGCTCGGCGTGAGCGCGCCGGAGAGTATGTGATGGCCGCGCGCGCGCAATCCAGGCCCGGCTGGTGGTTTGTGGCCGGGCTGACCCTCGGTCTGCTGGTCGCGTTGTGGGTGTATCTCAAGGGTCCGCGCGTCGCGCAGCCCGCCTCCAGTGCCGCCAACGCTGCGGAAAAAAGCAGCGCTGATAATAAAACCGCCGCTGCGCCGTCCACCAAACCGCGGTTCGATTTTTACACCATCCTGCCGGAACTGGAGGTGGCGCTGCCCGACCAGGAGACGGGAGCGAAGCCCAGGCCCAATGCGGCGCAGGCGGGCAAACCGGAGGCTTATATCCTGCAGGCGGGTTCATTCAAGAACTTTGAGGAAGCCGACCGGCTCAAGGCCAGTCTCAACTTGATCGGCATCGAGGCGGCGATACAAACCGTGACGGTGAATAATAAAGACACCTGGCACCGGGTGCAGATCGGGCCGTACCGGGATTTGGCCGAACTCAACGCGACGCGTGCGCGCCTGAAACAAAACAATATTGAGGCAGTGCTGCTGAAGCTGAAAGGTTGACATCTTCACGATACCGGCGCCGCTATTCATTGCGGCTTCGCCGGGGTTAAAATAAGGGACTTTGTTATACGCTAAGGTTGCACGAGTGGTTCAAAGGGTTTCGATAATTTAAGGATAACCCAGCAGTGGCGCAAACCGAATTCAACCTGACGGACAACGTACGTTTGCTCAAGGCCAAGGCGAGCCGCCATGCGATTTACGGCGTGCTCATCGCCTTGACAGCCATCGTTCTTGCGACGCTGCTGGTGGCGCAGCATTTGCACGGCGGTCTTGGTTTGGAAGAGATCGTGGCCGCCCAGCTCAATAACCCGGTGCTGTGGGTGCTCGATGCGCTGCCCTTTGTGTTCGCCTCCTGGGGGCAGTACGTCAGCACCATGATCGCCTATCAGGCCCGGTGCCAGGTAGTAGATTAAACCAGCGAACTGCAGGCTCAGGCCGTGGCGCTGGAGCATCAGGCGCAGCTCGGCGCCACCCATGATCCGCTGACCAATCTTCCCAATCGTATTCTGCTGCGCGACCGTATCGAACAGGCAATCGTTACGGCGCATGCGGGCAAGACTTCTCTTGCCGTTCTGCTTATGGGACTCAACCGGTTCAAGGAGGTCAACAACACGCTTGGTCATTACAGCGGCGACCGCCTGTTAAAGCAGATGGCGACTCGGCTGCAGACGGCGGTGTGCGAACCCGACTCGGTGGCGCGCGTCGGTGGTGACGAGTTCGCCATCCTGCTGCTCAAGGCGGCAAAACCGGACGATGTAACGCAGGCGGCGCGCAAGCTGCTGGCGGCGATGGAACCGCCGTTTGATCTGGAGGGATTGACCCTGAATATGGATGCGGGCATCGGCATCGTATTGTTCCCCCAACACGGCGCCGATGCCGACACGCTGCTGCAGCGCGCCAATATTGCGATGTATGTCGCCAAGCAGCGCAACACCGGTTTTGTGGTGTACGACGCCAACATGGATCAGCACAGTCCGCAGCGCCTGACCTTGATGGGCGAACTGCGCCAGGGCATCAGTCAAAATAAGTTGTTGCTGCACTTTGCCGAGCGCACCGGCCTGATCAAATCGCTCACGCAGTGGGTGCTCAACAAGGGCCTGGAGAAATGCCGGGAGTGGCGGCGGCAGGGCTTTGACATCGGCATTGCGGTGAACTTGTCCACCCAGGATTTGCTGGATCCGGAATTCACGGACACCGTCGCGGGACTGCTTGCCTCCCATGAAGTGGCGCCCGCGCGCCTGATTCTGGAGATCACGGAAAGCGCCACCCTGGGTGACCCGGCGCGCGCGCTGGAGGTGCTGAAACGTCTGGCCGCGGTGGGCGTGCGCCTGGCGATAGATGATTTCGGCACCGGCTATTCCTCACTGTCCTACTTAAGCAAGATGCCGATCAGCGAGATCAAGATTGATAAATCGTTTGTGCTGGGGATGGCGGACAACGACACGGACACCAAGATCGTGCGCGCCACTATAGACCTGGCTCATACGCTGGGCCTCAAGGTGACTGCGGAAGGGGTGGAGCAGGAGACGGTCTTCAGGAAATTGTGCGAGCTGGGCTGCGACGGGTTGCAGGGATTTTATATCAGTTACCCGCTTGGATGCCGATCACCTGATCAGCGCCAACATCGAACGTCTCCGCGCCTGAGCCGGCTACGGAGCGAGCGTTTGCGCGGTGCGCCGGCGCTCCAGCAGGATACGTTTGAATACCTCCGGGTCCTTGGTGTGGGTAATTTCGCCCTGGCGCGGAAAATGCAGATCATGCAGGCGCGAGAGCCAGAAGCGCAGCGCGGCGGCGCGCAGCATCACCGGCCAGGCTGCGCGCTCCGCCGCGGCGAACGGACGCTCGCGCACGTAGGCGTCAAGCAACCCGCCGAGCCGGGATGCATCCAGCGCGCCGCTCGCATCGCTGCACCAGTCATTCACCGTGACCGCCACATCGTAGAGCAGGGCGTCATTGCAGGCGTAATAAAAATCTATGATTCCGGTGAGCTTGCTGTCCACGAACAGCGCGTTGTCGCGGAACAGGTCGGCGTGGATCACTCCTTGCGACAAGCCCGCGCACGGGTTCTGTTTTTGATAGGCCATCTCATCCCGCAGCAGCGCGGCGTCCGCGGAATTTAAGCAGGGCAACACCTTGCGCGCGGCGGCTTCGCGCCAGGCCAGGCCGCGGTCGTTGTCGCGCCGCCCGCCGAAGGAGACGCCCACCCGGTGCATGTGCCCTAGCGCCTGACCCAGCGCGGCGCAGTGCGCGGCGCCGGGCTCGCGCACGTCGCTGCCCTTGAGGCGGCGCACCAGCGCGGCGGGCTTGCCGCACAGCGCAGTCAAATAACGCCCCTGCCTGTCGGCGAGCGGATGCGCGCTCGGCACGCCGTGCTCGGCCAGAAACGCCATCAGGTCGAGGAAATAGGGCAGGTGCTGATAAGGCGTGGATTCAAACAGGGTGAGCACGAACTCACCCTCGGTGGTGGTGACGAAATAGTTGGTGTTTTCGATGCCGGCGCTTACGCCGGAGTAGGTCACCAGTTCGCCCAGCGGGTAGCTGTGCAAAAATTCCTTGAGTTGTTGCGGTTCGACACGGGTGTAGACGGACATGCGTGGAACTCTATTTATGAAAAGCGGCGGGGCTTCCGTGCCCGTTTGTAATGGAGAGAAGAGGCGAGCGGTTAGTCCCAGCTAAACAGCACCCACTGTGGCACATGGCTCTTGGTGATGTCGTTGGCGCGCGTCTCCAGTTCGCCGTCGCCGTCGGTGTCTATCAGATAATAGGGCAGTCCCCTGGTGGGGGTGATCTTCACCTGATACAGCCGGCCGTTGATACGGTACTCCTCCACAACTTCCTCTTCTTTCTGGATGATGGTGACCTCCGGCTCCAGCGTCTCGCCGCTTTGCACTTGTTCCGGCAGCAGCGGCGGTTCCGGCGCGGGGGCGAGTTCAGTCTCGGCGGCGTAGGCAAAAGACGTTATGACAAGGCTTAATAGTAAAGTATAAGGTCGCATGGCAGGGTCCTTAATTTTTTCTTTGTAGAACAAGGTTAAAGGAACCTCTGATTAAGTCAGGGGTCCATGCGGCACATGGATGTGCCGCCATTTTTCAAACACGAATGTGTTTGAAAAATGAAGAAAAGCACCATAATAAAATCTTATGGCCACGTTTTTACTTTTCGTGCTCTGAGAAGTCCAGGATGGACTTATCCAGAGCCACTTACAGCAAAATGCGTTGCTCTTCATCCGCGGACGGCGCGGCGCCGCGGCGCTGATAATATTCGAAGATGGCATCCACTACCTGATCCGCGTCGTCCAGCACCTGCATCAGCTCCAGGTCAGCGGCGTCTATGGCGCCATCCGTCACCAGGGTGCCCCTGAACCAATCGAGCAGCCCGGTCCAATATTCAGAGTGTACCAGAATCACCGGAAAACGGCGCACCTTGCCGGTCTGGATCAGGGTGAGGATTTCCGCCAGCTCGTCCAGGGTGCCGAAGCCGCCCGGCAGCACCACGTAGGCCGAGGCGTATTTGACGAACATCACCTTGCGCGAGAAGAAGTGGCGGAAGTTGAGCGAGAGGTCCTGATAGGCGTTGGCGATTTGTTCATGCGGCAGCTTGATGTTGAGCCCGACGCTGGGCGACTTGCCCGCCTGCGCGCCCTTGTTCACCGCCTCCATGATGCCGGGGCCGCCGCCGCTGATGACGGAGAAGCCGGCGTCCGACAGGGTGCGCGCGATGCGTTCGGCCATCTCATAATAAGGATGGCCGGGCGCGGTGCGCGAGGAGCCGAAGATGCTCACCGAAGGGCGGATCTCGGCCAAGCGCTCGAAGCCCTCGATGAACTCGGCCATGATCTGGAAGATTTTCCAGGATTCGCGCGACAGCAGCTTGTCGTCCACGCTGCGGTGGGCAGTTTTATTAGTATCGTTCATAATGGTTGACCTATCCCTGTGAGCCGTGTGGCATGAAACCCGCTTTATTACTCGTAGACGGAAGCTCTTATCTGTATCGCGCCTTTCACGCGCTGCCGCCGCTCACCAATTCTCAGGGCGAGCCGACCGGCGCGGTGTACGGCGTGCTCAACATGCTGCGCAAGCTCATCGGCGATTATCAGCCAAAATACATCGCGCTGGTGTTCGACGCCAAGGGCAAGACCTTCCGCGACGAACTGTTCGAGCGCTACAAGGCGCAGCGCCCTCCCATGCCGGATGACCTGGTGCGCCAGATCGAGCCGTTGTACGCCATTATACAAGCAATGGGCTTGCCATTAATCAGCATTGAAGGGGTCGAGGCCGACGACGTGATCGGCACGCTCGCCGCGCAGGCGGTGGCAGAGGGCATGGCCACGCTCATTTCCACCGGCGACAAAGACCTGGCGCAACTGGTGAACGGCAACACCACGCTCATCAACACCATGACCAATACGGTGCTGGACCGCAAAGGTGTGGTGGAAAAATTCGGCATTACGCCGGAGCAGATCATTGATTATCTCGCCCTAGTGGGCGATGCGGTAGACAACGTGCCCGGCGTGCCCAAGGTGGGGCCGGTCACCGCCGTGAAGTGGCTCAAGCAGTACGGCACGCTGGACAACCTCGTGGCGCACGCAGCGGACGTCCCCGGCAAGGTAGGCGAAAACCTGCGCGCCGCCATCCCGCAACTGCCGTTGTACAAACAGGTGCTGACCATCAAGTGCGACGTGCCGCTCACTCTCACGCCCCACGACCTGCAACCGCGCGTGCCCGACACCGCCGCGCTGCGCCAGCTTTATCAACGCATGGAATTCAAACGCTGGCTGGCCGAGCTGGATAAAGACGCCAAGGCGCACTCCAGTTCTTCCCTCCCCGCTGAAGAGCGTCATCCCACTCCCTCTCCCTCTAGGGGAGAGGGCAGGGGAGAGGGGTCGCCAGCCAGCGTTTGAATTCC
>JAMCTV010000054.1 GCA_023381235.1 Gammaproteobacteria bacterium | reverse complement strand
CATGGAGACCTCCTGCGCCACGCGCCTCGCCAACTGCAAATCGTCCCACGCCTTGCGCTTCTCCAGCGGCGAGCGCAGCAGGTAGGCCGGATGATACGTCACCACAAGGGGAATTTCCGTACCGGGATAGACGTGACGCTTGCCGCGCAATGCGCCGATCTTGATGTCGGTCTTGAGCAGATTCTGCGCCGCGATGCGGCCTAGCGCGAGAATAATCCTGGGTTTAATCAATTCGATCTGACGCTTGAGATAAGGCTCGCAGGTTGCGGCCTCTTCGGGCAAAGGGTCACGGTTGCCGGGGGGGCGGCATCTTACTATGTTGGTGATGTGGACCTCTTCGCGCGCCAGCCCGATGGCCTTGAGCATGGAGTTCAGCAACTGCCCCGCACGCCCGACAAACGGCTCGCCCTGGCGGTCTTCGTCCGCGCCCGGCGCCTCTCCGATCACCATCCACTGCGCATTGTGATTGCCCACGCCGAATACGGCCTGGGTGCGCGACAGATGCAGCGCACAGCGCGTACACCCCAGCACCGTCCGCTCCAGCGTTTCCCAGTCCATTGCTGCGACATCGCCCGTCATGTGTGGTTTGCTTATAGGGGGAGGAAGAGTAGCCGGCGCCAACTTTACAGGCGGCTCGGCCGCTCCCGGCATCCTGCCTCCCGCGACATTAGTAGAACCCTTCGCTGGCGCTCTTCCCTGTACGTCAGACCTGACCACAGGATTGGCCGCATGCCGCTCCCACAGCTCGATGCCCATAGCCTGCAAGTAATGCCTGCGCCGTTGCTCCTGCACGGGCTTAGCATAACGCCTGACGGGGACAAAACAAAGAGATATACGCCCCTGGGCCGGGGAATGCCTGCATGGCCTTGATAAGGAAGTGACGGGAATTGGTGGGCCGTGTAGGACTCGAACCTACGACCTACTGATTAAGAGTCAGCAGCTCTACCAACTGAGCTAACGGCCCGAACTTTCTAACTATTGATTAATGGGGTGAGCGATGGGGCTCGAACCCACGACAACCGGAATCACAATCCGGGGCTCTACCAACTGAGCTACGCCCACCATAATTAATCGTCTCTATGCCATCCCTGGCGCTACATCATCTCTATCTCTGACCCCAGCCAGGCCATCCATGGCCTGTCGTTCGCTTGCTTCGCAAGCTCACCCAACTGAGCTACGCCCACCATAATTAAAGTGCAATATTGTACTATAAATAAATTTGGTGCGCCCGGCAGGACTCGAACCTGCTACCCCCGGCTTAGAAGGCCGGTGCTCTATCCGGATGAGCTACGGGCGCATGATTTTCAAACCGCTGTGACTGCCATCCCTGGCGCTGCCTCACCTTGCCTCCTAACTCCAGCCACGCCATCCCTGGCGTGTCGTTCGCTTGCTTCGCAAGCTCACCCAGATGAGCTACGGGCGCGGTCTTATTGGTTTCATCAAATCTGAAAGTTGGTCGGGGTAGAGGGATTTGAACCCCCGACACCCTGCTCCCAAAGCAGGTGCGCTACCAGGCTGCGCTATACCCCGGAGTCTGTGCGGCTGCGCTCCATGCCGCGAATCGGCACGCTCAACACGCCTGACTTGTTAATTTTAGCAGATCGGCCCGTGATCTGCCGCGGACAGCTTGGTAAAGACGCGCCAACATGCGATGATAGTCACAAAAATAACGTCCCCATGAGCGCCAGAATTATAGACGGCAAGGCCATCGCGGCCGGTATCCGCCAAGAGATCAAGCAGCGCGTCGCCGCGCGGCTGGCCGCGCATAAGCGCCTGCCGGGATTGGCCGTTGTTCTGGTCGGCGCCGATCCGGCCTCACAGGTTTATGTGGCCAGTAAACGCAAGGCCTGTGAGGAGGTGGGCTTCTACTCGCTCTCCCATGATCTGCCCGCGGACACAAGCGAGCCGGCATTGCTCACGCTCATAGACAAGTTGAATAATGACTCCGCCGTGGACGGTATTCTGGTGCAGCTCCCGCTGCCCGCACACATCAACACCGAAACGGTGATCGAGTGCATCCGCCCCGACAAGGACGTGGATGGATTTCACCCTTACAACGTGGGCAGGCTTGCGCTGCGCCTGCCGTTGCTGCGGCCCTGCACGCCGCGCGGGGTGATGACTCTTCTGGAAAACACGGGCGAAAATCTCAAAGGCAAACTGGCGGTGATTGTCGGCGCCTCCAACATCGTGGGGCGGCCCATGGCGCTGGAGTTATTGATGGCGGGATGCACCGTGACCGTGTGCCATCGCTTCACCGAAAATCTGTCGGCACACGTCGAGCGCGCGGATATTCTGGTCGCCGCCGTGGGCAAACCCGGCCTGATCAAGGGTGCCTGGATCAAACCGTGGAGCATCGTGATAGACGTCGGCATCAACCGTTTGGAAAGCGGCGCGCTGGTGGGCGACGTGGAGTTCGATCCCGCCAAAAAACGCGCCGCGTGGATTACCCCGGTGCCGGGCGGTGTAGGACCGATGACCGTGGCGACGCTGTTACAAAATACGCTCTACGCGGCGGAACAGTTCCACGACTGAGCGATGACCGCCAGGCCGCGCGTCGAAATCGAATACTGCACCCAATGCCGCTGGCTGCTGCGCGCGGCGTGGCTGGCGCAGGAGCTGCTCACCACCTTTGAAACCGAGCTGGGCGAAGTGGCCTTGCTTCCCGGCACAGGCGGCATCTTCGAAATACGTCTGAACGGTGAAACCGTGTTCTCACGCAAACAAGAAGGCCGCTTCGCCGAAGCCAAGGAAATCAAACAACGGCTGCGCGACCGCATCGCTCCGGACAAGGATTTAGGCCATAGCGACCGCTGAGCATCATTGCGTACTGTAATGCCGTCAGTGATCGTGAGCGTCTCCATGCTCATCCGGCATGCCGGATCCCGACATGTCCATACTGTCGTGCTCGTGTCCCGCTCCAGAGGCCTCTTTCGTGTCCGCCTTGGGTAAAGACTTGACGCCGATGCCGTAGCGATACACCACTTCGGCGCCGTGCCAAGCCGTCGTCAGAAGCAGCGCCAGAGCAAGCAGCATGGCCGTGATGAATGGAACAGGCGCAGACGCCACATTGCGCCGGTAATGCCATACCGACCAGCCCGTCAGCGCCAGAAACAGGGCCAGGGTAGAGACCGCCCAATTGCGGTGTTCGCTCATTGCCGCATGCGACGGCGTATCATGCGCCACGCTGTTAAAGGCCAATAAGCCGAAAACGGCGGTGACGATGGCAAACACCGACCCCAGCCACAAATTCCAGCGCGCCAGTATCACCCACTGCGCATGGAGTGACGCGGATTTAACCAGCGGCATGGACAGATAAAACAACGCGGCCAGCGACCACAGCGCCACGGTAAAATGCACAAAAACAGGATGCCAGTTAGGTATGATCTCGAACACAGTTCGTCCTTATGATTAAAAAATCATCGTACTCAATCTGAAGAGCGCTATGCCTGCATCAGCAGGCATAGCGACTTCCGCTGATTCTATTTGCTGGGCGTGATGCTGACGACGCGATATTTGCCGTCTACCTTCTCCAGCTCGAAGTCCACCTTCATGCCGGGCTCAATGCCCTGCAGCAGTGAGGCGTCTTTGACCGGGAAGGTCATGGTCATGGCCTTCCAGTTGAGGCTTTGGATGGGTCCGTGTGAAAGTTTGACTTTTCCGGCCTGCACGT
Organism: Gammaproteobacteria bacterium; assembly: GCA_023381235.1. GTDB lineage: Bacteria > Pseudomonadota > Gammaproteobacteria > SURF-13 > SURF-13 > SURF-13. The sequence goes on along the minus strand of JAMCTV010000054.1, from coordinate 3,703 downwards.
CCACCTTGTCCACAGTGCCCTGTCCGCGATGAGTCATCGTCATCTGATCCTCCATGCCGGACATCTTTTGATCCTTCATGTCGCCCATGTCCATGCCTCCCATGGGCCGATCCTTCATGCCGTGCATGTCATCCATCCCGGCGTAAAGCGGCGCGCTCAAGGCGCCAAACGATAAGGCTATTGCAAATACACTGTATGCTGTCTTCATAATCATCTCCTTTTAGAGTTAAAGTTGCTTGTTAAATTAAAACCAGAACCGCACGCCGGCCATGACGGAAAAATCCCTGGTCTTTTCTCCTTCACTACGTGCGATATCCGCTGTTTCGCCAAACTTGTTGCTCCAGGACACGCCAATGTAGGGTGCAAACTCGCGCTTGATTTCATAACGCAAGCGCAGACCCAGCTCGGTGTCATTGATGCCGCTGCCAACGCCGAATTCCCCGGCCTTTTGCGCTGCGGCGTTGATCTCGAAACGAGGCTGCAGAATCAGGCGTTGCGTGAACAAAAGCTCGTAGCTTGCGGTGAAGCGCGCCGAGACATCGCCGTCCTGGCTCACAAATAGCGCCGGTGTCACTTCAAACCAGTACGGCGCCAGTCCTTCAAAGCCGATGACGGCGAAGCCGCGGTCACGATCCCGCGCACCATAGAGCCTGTCGTAGCGCAGCCCCGCCTGGAAATCCCAGAACGGCGCCACCAGGCGGCTGTAGAGCGCCTGCACCTCCCACTCGCCGCCGCTGCCTCCAGAGCGGCGATCTTCGCCCTCGGTCTTCAGCCAGAGCTTGTTGTAATCGGTGCCTATCCAGCCTTCCGCATCCCAGTTAAAGGTATCCGCGCCATCGTTGTTGCGGAATTCAAACTCATCAACCAGCAGCAGGCCGAGTACCGGATTGTCCTCCACTGGCTCAGGCCAGCCCGGTTCCGCCGCCATGCCCGTGACAGAGGACAGCAGCCCAACCAGCCCGATTGCGCAACCGCGCATAGTCTTGCTCATCATGCTATTTGATCTCATGCGTGTTCTCCCATGCCATTTCCGGACACTGACACCACGCGGAACATGCCCAAATCCATGTGGATAAGCAGGTGGCAATGAAACGCCCAGTTGCCCAGCGCGTCGGCGGTAATCAGCAGGGACAAGCGCTCGCCGGGCTTCACGCTGATGGTGTGCTTGCGCGGCAGGTAATCGCCTGCGCCGTTCTCCAGCTCCATCCACATTCCGTGCAGATGAATCGGATGATCCATCATGGTGTCATTGACCAGCACCAGGCGCAGCCGTTCGCCATAGCGGAAGGCAATCGGTTCCCTGGCCTCGGAATACTTCTTGCCGTCGAACGACCACATGTAGCGCTCCATGTTGCCGGTGAGGTGCAGCTCGATTTCGCGCCCAGGCGCGCGCTTGTCGTATATCGGCTTCACGCTGCGTAAATCGGTGTACACCAGCACGCGCCTGCCGTCTTTCCCCAAGCCTGCGCCCGGTTCGTGCAAGCGGCTGCGCGGCATCTCGGCGATCATCGAATTACCCGGGCCGTGAGTATCGGGGCCGTGTTTCGTCACGCTGCCTATGCCGGGCTGCATATCGCCCATGTCCATGCCTTCCATGTCCATGCCCGACATATCCATGCCGGACATGTCATGCTCCATGCCGTTCATCTCCATGCCATCCATCTGCATACCCGGCATGTCGTGTTGCATGCCGCCCATGCCCATATCGGCCATGGTGAGCAGGTGCCGCGGCCGCCGCTCCGGAATCGGCGCCGTCAGTCCTTCCCGCGCGGTGAGCGTGCCGCGCGCGTAACCGCTGCGGTCCATGGTTTCGGCGAAAATGGTATAGGCGCGCTCTTCCCTGGGCTCCACGATCACGTCATAGGTTTCTGCCACGCCGGTGCGGAATTCATCCACGGTCACCGGCTGCACGTTCTGGCCGTCCACCTGTACCACCGTCATCTTCAGCCCCGGAATGCGCACGTCGAAGTAGGTCATCGTGGCCGCATTGATAAAGCGCAACCGCACGCGCTCGCCGGGACGGAACAGCCCGGTCCAGTTGGATTCCGGCGCGAGGCCGTTCACCAGATAGGTATAGGTGTAGCCGGTGACATCCGCGAGATCGGACGGCGACATGCGCATCTGCGCCCACATCAGGCGCTCGGCCACCGCAGCGTCCCAGCCGTTCTTTTTCACATCCCGGAAAAAATCGCCCACCGTGCGTTGCTGGAAGTTGTAGTAATCACTCTGCTTCTTCAGCTTCGCCACTATGTGGTGCGGATTCTCGAACGTCCAGTCGGACAGCATCACCACGTACTCGCGATCATAGGCAAACGGTTCCGGTTCGATGGGATCAATAATCATCGGCCCGAAGTGGCCCAACTGTTCCTGCATGCCGCTGTGGCTGTGATACCAATAGGTGCCGCTTTGCCTGACCGGGAATTGATAGATAAAGGTCTCGCCCGGCTTGATGCCGGCGAAACTCACCCCCGGCACGCCGTCCATCGCCGCGGGCAAAATGATGCCGTGCCAGTGGATGGAGGTATCTTCATCCAGCTCATTGATGACGCGCAGCACGGCGTTTTGCCCTTCACGCAGGCGCACTAAAGGCCCAGGTATGGAACCGTTAATGGTGACTGCGCGCGCATCGCGTTCGGCTATGCGCAACCCCGTTCTCTGGATGCGCAGATCAAGCGCCTGTCCGCCTTCTCCGGCTGGCTTGGGCAATCCGCCGTATTGCGCGGCATAGGCCGGGGCGAGACTATCCAGCCCCGTCAGCAGCCCCATCGCCGCCATACCTTTCAGGAAATGACGCCTTGTGAGTGGGCTATTGTTACGATTCATCGAACTACCTCCTGATGCCATAACCGGTTAACCGCAGGATTAACCGGCAAAGTGCATCCCACGCCGCGGAACAACAGCGGCGGAAAATGGTCCGCGCATCGCTTGAACATGTTTTATTCCTCTTGACTGAAAATCACACGTGGCGCCCGCGCCATTACACGGGCGCGGAGCCGTCAGGCGGGCGCAAGCCCGCCGCGATCAACCAGGAAGAGTTTGGGGGGGTCTTAAAGCGGTGGAAACAACAATCCCTGTGACAGGGACGGAGAGCACAGAGTGCTGCACAACAGAATCAATCTTGATTACAGATGGCGAGGAAAGCAGACCCGCCAGGCAGTGCGCGCCGCAGGCGCTGTGGTTATGGCCTTGGGCGTGGTCATGGCCTGTGCCCTGATCTTTATCCATGTCCACATGATGGTGGCCGGCAACTTGCCCACAGTCCGCCATATCATGGCCCGGCTGACCGGCCGTGTACTGCGCGTCAGAACCATGCCCCGCCCAACCCTCGGCCAAAGCCGAAACAGCAGGCCCCAGCGCCAGACTCAGCACCAGCAGGAAATGGATAAAGAAACGGGTCATCATTGTTGTTAATCTATACCGCGTTAATTGACTCTGTCAATGTAAGACCACAGCTTTTTTGCCGGGTTCCCGGACTTTCTATGAAAAACACTGGCGAGTTGCGAAGTGACCTTGCCCCCAATCCCTCCCTGCAAGGGAGGAGGTTATGAGGTAGGTTCAGGTAAGTTTACGGCCTTTCCAGAGCAAATATAATACCGGGATTAAAAACAGCGACACCAGCGGGGCGGTGACCATGCCGCCGACCATGGGGGCGGCGATGCGTTTCATGACTTCCGAGCCTGTGCCCGCGCCGACCATGATGGGC
>JAMCTV010000053.1 GCA_023381235.1 Gammaproteobacteria bacterium | reverse complement strand
GGCGCGCCCGCGTGATCTCACGCAACTGCGTGCGAGCCTCAACGTATTGCCGCCACTGCGCGCCTTGCTCGGCGCACAAGACTCCTCGCGCTTGCGCGAACTGAATGAAAATATCGCGGAATACCCGGAACTTACGCAACTGCTCACACGCGCGCTGGTGGAAAATCCGCCCATGCTGATCCGTGACGGCGGCGTGATCGCGCCGGGCTATGACGCGGAATTGGATGAACTGCGATCGCTGCGCGCCAACGCCGGGCAGTATCTTGTTGACCTGGAGGCGCGCGAACGCGCACGCAGCGGCATCGCCACACTCAAGGTCGCCTACAACCAGGTGCACGGTTATTACATCGAGGTGACACGCGCGCAAAGCGGACGCGTGCCGGAGGATTATCAGCGCCGCCAGACCTTGAAAGGCGTGGAGCGCTACATCACGCCGGAATTAAAAAGCTTCGAGGACAGGGCGCTGTCTGCGGCGGAACGCGCGCTGGCGCGGGAGAAGGCGCTGTACGACGGGTTGCTGGAAAAGCTCATGGCCCCGTTGCCCGCGCTGCAAGCCACGGCGGAGGCGCTGGCCGAGTTGGACGTGCTGTGCAATCTGGCCGGACGCGCGCAAAGCCTGAATCTGAGCGCACCGGAATTGACAGATGCACCGGGCATCTTGATCGAAGGCGGGCGGCATCCGGTGGTGGAGCAGGCGCTCGCCGCGCCCTTCGTCGCCAATGATCTGGAACTGAATGACACGCGGCGCATGCTCATCATCACCGGCCCCAACATGGGCGGCAAATCCACCTACATGCGCCAATGCGCGCTCATCGTACTGCTCGCCCATATCGGCAGCTTCGTTCCCGCGCGGCGCGCCGTGATCGGGCCGGTAGACCGCATCTTCACGCGCATCGGCAGCGCCGACGAGCTCGCCTCCGGACGTTCCACCTTCATGGTGGAGATGACCGAGACCGCCAATATCCTGCACAACGCGACGGCGGAAAGTCTGGTGCTGATGGACGAAGTCGGGCGCGGCACCAGCACCTTCGATGGATTATCAGTGGCCTGGGCCTCTTGCGCGCACCTCGCGCGCAAGCTGCGCGCCTTTACCCTGTTCGCCACACACTATTTCGAACTCACCGCACTGCCGCAAACCTGCGACAACATCGCCAACGTGCATCTTGACGCCGTGGAGCACGGTCACGGCATTGTGTTTCTGTACGCCGTCAAGGATGGCCCGGCCAATCAAAGTTACGGCTTGCAGGTCGCGGCGCTCGCGGGTGTGCCGCCGGAGGTCATCGAAGAGGCCGGGCAGCGCCTGCGCCTGCTGGAACAAGAGAGCCTGATGGCGCCGCCCTCGCAGCAACTGCCGTTGCTCCCCGCTTCCTCCACCCATCCGCTCATCGGGGCAATGAGCGCCTTGCAGCCCGACGAGATCACGCCCAAGGAGGCGCTGGAAGCCTTGTATCGCCTGAAATCCCTGTTATAAGACAGCGGGAAATGCGAAAATGTACTGTTTCCTCAAGCACGCCGGCAAGCCATGAAATTCCTGTTTGATTTTTTCCCGATAATACTGTTTTTTGCCGCCTATAAAGCTTACGGCATCTACATCGCAACCGGCGTCGCCATCGCCGCCTCGTTTATACAGGTGGGCCTGTTCTGGCACAAACACCGGCGCTTTGAAAACATGCAACTCATCAGTCTCGGCCTGATCGCGGTGTTTGGCGGCGTGACGCTGCTGCTGCACGATGAAATTTTCATCAAGTGGAAGCCCACCGTGCTCAACTGGCTGCTGGCGGCGGCTTTCCTCGGCAGCCAGTTCATCGGAGGCAAAAATTTCGTGCAGCGCATGATGGGCGCAGCCATCGTCCTGCCCGTTGTGATATGGCGGCGCTTGAACCTGGCATGGGTGATATTCTTCGCCATGCTCGGCGCGGCCAACCTCTACGTGGTATATCACTTCGACACCGACACCTGGGTGGATTTCAAATTATTCGGCATGCTGGGGCTCACCTTCGCCTTCGTCATCGCCCAGTCCTTATATATCGCCCGTTATGCCAAGCCGGGCAATGGAGAATCGTGATGTGGTACGCGATCATCAGCGAAGACAAGCCGGACAGCCTGGAGAACCGCATCAAGGCGCGCCCCGCGCACCTCGCGCGCCTGAATGAATTGCGCGATCAGGGACGGCTGCTGCTCGCCGGCCCGCACCCCGCGCTGGACGCCCCCGACCCGGGTCCCGCCGGTTTTACCGGCAGCCTGGTCATAGCCGAGTTTGCCGGTCTGCAACAAGCGCAGGAGTGGGCCGGGGCCGACCCCTACCAGAACGCCGGCGTGTACGCGCGCGTCACCGTCAAGCCGTTCAAAAAGGTGCTGCCTTGAGCAGAGAGCGGGTGGAACGCATGCGCGCGTTGCTGCTTGCGGCGCTTGCGCCCGTCAAGCTGGAGATTGAGGACGACTCGCGCAAACACGCGGGGCACGCGGGCGCGGCGGGCGGCGCGGGACACTTTAATGTGCTCGTGGTCTCCCCCTTATTTTCCGGCAAGGGACTGCTCGCGCGCCATAGAATGGTATATGATGCGCTTGACTCCATGATGCACAGCGAGATTCACGCCCTCAGCATACGGGCGCTGGCTCCAGAGGAATTTCATACCCACTTATAGAAGGAAAGTTTACATGTCCACACTGCATAAAATTTTACTGAGCGTGGCTTTGCTCGGCGGAGTTTTCCTTGCCGGCTGCGAGAAGATCGGCGATGCCAAGAAGGCCGGCGCTCCGGTCGCCACCGTAAACGGCAAGCCCATCACTCAGGCCACCTACGACGCCTATGCCAAGCAGCGCGCCATGAGCCGCCATCCCACGGGCGACCCCGCGGAGCGCGAAGCGGCCATCCAGGAACTTATCAACCGTGAGCTGATCTACCTGGACGCCATCAAACAGGGCATTGATAAAAAGCCCGACGTGCTGGCCGAGGTCGAAAACCAGAGGCGTAACGTCATGGCCGGTTACGCGGTACGCCAGTTCGTGGACACACACCCCCTCACCGACGAAGAGATGCGCAAGGAATACGAAACGCGCATGGGCGGCATGACCACCAAGGAATATAAAGTGCGCCATATCCTGGTGGACGACCAGGCCAAGGCCAATAGCCTGATCGCCAAGCTCAACAAAGGGGCCGACTTCTCCAAGCTGGCCAAGGAAAACTCCAAGGACACTTCCGCGGAAAACGGCGGCGACATCGGCTGGTATGAGCTTCAAGGCCTGGTACCCGGCTTCAGAGAGGGCTTGGCAGGACTGGAAAAAGGCAAATACACCAAAGAGGCGGTGCAGTCACAATTCGGCTGGCACGTGATCGTGCTCGACGACACGCGCGAAGTCGCGCCGCCGGAGTTTGACAAGGTCAAGGAGAACGTGCGCGGCATCATGCAAAACCGCCAGATCGAAAAATACCTGGCCGACCTGAAGAGCGCCGCCAAGATCGAAATCAAGGGCGAACAATCCAAACCCGCCGCGCCCAGCGTGATGCAGCCTGAAAAGCAGGAGCAGCCGAAGGCCGAATAACCGGTACGGCATCGTCATACGAAAGGCTGCTGGGGCATGGCTCCAGCAGCCTTTTCTTTTGCCAGTCAGCCGCGCAACAGCTTGAGCAGCGCCGCTTCGTCCAGCACCTCCACACCTAACCCGCGCGCCGTGTCGAGCTTGGAGCCGGGATCGGCGCCGGCGACGACATAACTGGTTTTGGAGGACACGCTGCCGCTCACCTTGGCGCCCAGGGCTTGCAGTTTTTCCTTGGCTTCGTCGCGCGTCATGCGCTCCAATGTTCCCGTCAAGACGAAGGTTTTGCTGGCGAGCGGCAGGTGCGCAGCGGGTTCGCGCTTCATACCCGGCCAGTTGACGCCCGCTGCGCGCAGGCGCTGGATGACCTCGCGGTTGTGACGCTGGCGGAAAAACGCGGCGATGTGAGCGGCCACGATGGGGCCGACGTCGGGAACGTTTTGCAGCGTTTCTTCATCGGCCTGCATGACAGCGTCGAGACCGCCAAAGTGGTTGGCCAGGGTCTGGGCGGTGGCCTCGCCCACTTCGCGGATGCCGAGTGCGAACAGAAATCGCGCCAGGGTGGTTTTTTTGCTTTTTTGTATCGCGCCATGAACATTGGCCGCGGATTTTTCGCCCATGCGCTCCAGCGCGGCCAACTGTCCGGGCGTGAGCGTGTAGAGATCGGCGGGCGTTTGCACCAGTTTCTGCGCCACCAATTGCTCCACCAGTTTGTCACCCAGCCCTTCGATGTCCATGGCGCGGCGCGAGGCGAAATGCAGGATGGCCCCGGTGCGCTGCGCCGGGCAGTACAGGCCGCCGCTGCAGCGCGCCACCACCTCGCCTTCAGCACGCACCACGTCCGCGCCACACACCGGGCAATGCCTGGGCAGATGATAAGGCCGCGTGTGCGGCGGGCGGCGCTCGCGCACCACGCTCACGATTTCCGGTATCACGTCGCCCGCGCGGCGCACGATCACGGCATCGCCCACGCGCACATCGAGGCGCTCGATCTCGTCCTGATTGTGCAGCGTGGCGTTGCTCACCGTGACGCCTCCGACAAACACCGGCTTGAGGCGCGCCACCGGGGTGAGCGCGCCGGTGCGCCCGACCTGCGCCTCGATGTCCAGCACCTCGGTCAGTTCCTCCTGCGCCGGGAACTTGTGCGCCAGCGCCCAGCGCGGCGCGCGCGAGATGAATCCGAGTTGTTCCTGATAGTCCAGGCGGTTGACTTTGTACACCACGCCGTCTATGTCGTAAGGAAGTTGAGCGCGGCGCGCGCCCATGTCACGGTAATAGTCCAAACAGCCTTGCACGCCTTGCACCACCTTTTGCTCGCGCGCCACGGGCAAGCCCCAGTCACGCAGTTGCGCGAGTATTGCACTGTGGTTATCCGGCATCGCACCGCCCTGTATTTTTCCAAGACCGTAGGCGTAAAACGCCAGCGGGCGGCTCGCGGTGATTTTTGGATCAAGCTGGCGCAGGCTGCCCGCGGCGGCGTTGCGCGGATTGGCAAATACTTTTTCACCGCGTGCCTGCGCATCCGCGTTGAGCGCGGCGAATGCGCGCTTGGAGAGATACACCTCGCCGCGCACTTCCAGTAGTTCAGGATAGCCTGTGCCGTATAAATGCAACGGGATGGCTTTAATGGTGCGCAGGTTTTGCGTCACGTCCTCGCCGGTCTCGCCGTCGCCGCGCGTGGCACCCTGGGTGAATTGGCCGCGCTGATATAACAGGCTCACGGCCAGGCCGTCCAGTTTCGGTTCGGCGCTGTATTCCACTTGTTCCAGCCCCAGCCTTTCGCGCACGCGCCGGTCGGAGTCCACGACTTCCTGCTCGGCAAAAGCATTGGCGAGCGACAGCATGGGGACTTCGTGGCGCACTGCACCGAACTTTTTGGGCGGGGCCGCGCCCACGCGTTGAGTAGGCGAGTCCGGGGTGATGAGTTTCGGGTAACGCGCTTCCAGTTCCTGTAATTCGCGGAACAGGCGGTCGTATTCGGCGTCGGGGATTTCCGGCGCATCGAGCACGTAATAGAGATAATTGTGACGCGCGATTTCGGCGCGCAGCTTTTTAACGCGCTCGATAATCTCCCTGGGCGGGGCGCTCACGATTGGCATCGTGCCTGCGCCAATAGTTGAAGACGCTGCCACTCGCGGATGCGCTCACGCGTGTGCTCCAGCGCCTGCAGTGTGAGTACATTGCGCCGCTCGTCGCACACCTCCGCATCCAGCTTTTCCGCCAACTGGCGCGCGGCGGCGAACATGTCCTCGAACGCCGTCATGCCGTCCTGCACATTGGGCAGCGGCATGAACAGCGCCAGGCCGCGGGTGGAAAAATTTTCAATGTCCTCATCGGCGGGTATATACCCTGGCTCGACCATATTGGCCAGGCTGAATATGGGCCGCGAGGCCGGCTCCGGCTGATGGCGGTGAAAGATGCGCATCGCTCCGAACTGCATGTCCACGGCCTTCAGCGAGGCGATGATATCCGGCCCGGGCAAATCTTTCAGGCTGATGACGTGCAGTGTGATGACCTCCTGCGGCGCCTCTGGCGGAGGCGTCTGCGGTTTGGCGGGCGGAGGTTGGCCGGGCGGCTGCTCCGGAACGGAGGGAGTTTGTTTTGCGGGGTGGCGCCTGTATTTCTCCCACAGATACAAGGCGAGTATGAGTAACGCGCCGGCCAGAATTAATATTACGCGCAGTTCCATCGAGCGACCCGCCGCTTTGTCAAAGATTACATCGCCGCTTAAGAAGCTCTGAATAAGTCCGTCCCGGGCTTCTCCGAGCACGGAAGTGAAAAATGTGATTTTCACTTTCCTTCATTTTCAATGGCTCAACGCCATTGAAAATGGCGGCAGAACCCTTCGCTTCGCTCTTCCCTGTGCCGCAGGAACCCCTGGCCTAACCAGAGAGTCTCGAATCAAGTTGATGCAGAGCTCGCCCCGCATCAACCTACCAGTCGCACCGCTTCATCCACGTCCACCGCCACCAAGCGCGATACGCCCGCTTCCTGCATGGTGACGCCGATCAACTGGTTCACCAGTTCCATAGTCACCTTGTTGTGGGTGACGATGATGAATTGTATGCGCTGCGACATTTCATTCACCAACTCGCAGAAGCGCCCGACGTTGGCCTCGTCCAGTGGGGCATCCACCTCGTCCAGCATGCAGAATGGGGCGGGATTGAGTTCGAAAATAGAAAAGATCAACGCCACCGTGGTCAATGCCTTTTCGCCGCCGGACAGCAGGTGGATGGTGCTGTTGCGCTTGCCCGGCGGGCGCGCCATCACCGTAATGCCGGTACTGAGCAGATCGTCGCCGGTCAGCTCCAGATAGGCCTGGCCGCCGCCAAACAGGCGCGGGAACAAGGTCTTGAAACCGTCGTTGACCTTGTCGTAGGTCGCCTTGAAACGCTCGCGCGTTTCGCGGTCTATCTTGCGGATCGCCTCTTCCAGGGTAGTGAGCGCCTCGTTCAAATCCGCGAACTGCGCGTCGAGATATTTCTTGCGTTCGGATTGCTCGTTAAATTCTTCAATCGCCGCGAGGTTGATCGGCCCCAGGCGCTGTATCTTTTGCGCCACGCCGTCCAGTTCCGCCTGACGCCCGGCTTCGTTCGCCTCGCTGTCCAGTTCCCGCAGCAGCGCTTCCGGCTCATGGCCCGCCTCTCGAATCTGTTCCTGCAAGCCTTGCGCGCGCACCGTAAGTTCCTGCGCCTTCAGGCGCAAGGTTTCAAGCAGCGCGCGGCGCTCCTGCGCCACCTGCTCCGCGCGATGCCGCTCCTGTTCCGCGCTACGCACGCTCTGGTCATGTTCTTCCAGTTGTGCGCGTGCGCGCGCCAGCTCGCCTTCCGCCTGCGCGCGCTGGCTTAAGCCTTGCTGCAATTCCGCCTGCAACGCCTCCAGCGGGGCTGCGCCCTCGGCCAAGCTGTGTTGCAGCTCGCCCTGGCGCGCCTCCAGTTGCCGCAATTGCTGCTGCATGCGCTCCACGTTTTGACCCGCGGCGCTGAGCGCGGCGCGCAGCGACTGCTCGCGCAACGCCAGTTGGTGCGCCTCCTCGTGCGCGGCGCGCGCCGCCTGGCGCGCCTGTTCCAGGGCCAAAGTCAGCGCATCGCGCTCGCGTGCAAACCCGGCGCCCTGCTGCGTCAGTGCGTTGGCGCTGCCCTCGGCTTCGCGCAGGCGGCGCTGCGCGGCATGCACATCGTCCAGCACTGCGGCGGACTGCGCTTGCAGTTCCTCGATTTCGTTTTGGATCTGCTCATGGCGCGTGCGTATCTGAGCCAGATGCGTTTGTTTGCCGCGCAATTGCGCCTGCACGTCGCTGTGAGCGTGATGCGCCTCCTGCAAGCTCTCCTGCATCGCCTCGCGCTGCTGCTCCAGCAGCGCGAGTTCGGCCTGCGCCGCCTCCAGTTGCTGCTGTGCTGCAGCAATCACATCACTGCGGCGCTGCACCTCCGGCGCCAGTTGCTTAAGCTCATGCTCACGCCATAGCACCCCGGCGCTGGCGTCCTCTTCCCGCGCCACGCGCAGCCAGCCGTTACCCAGCCATATCCCATCGCGCGTTATCACCGACTCGTGCGTCTGCAACCGCGGCGCCAATGCCAGCGCCTCGGTCAAAGACTCTGCCGCGTACACGTGGCCGAGCAGCGCATCGAGGCGTGAAGGTGCGGCGCGCACCTTGTCCAGCAGCGCCGGCGCAATGCCGCGCGGAACGGCCTGCGCTTGCGCGTCCAGATCCAAAATGGCGAGTGCGGCCGGGGCTTGCGCCAGCACACCGGTAACACTCTGTAACCCGTGCACGCACACCGCACCCAAATAAAAATGCAGCGCCGCCTCGACCGCGTCTTCCCAGCCGGACTCCGCCTCCAGCCTCTCGGCCAAGCGCGGCGCGCCCTGCAAGCCTTGTTGCGTGAGCCAGGCCACCGCGGCGCCGCTGCTGTCCTTGCCCAGCGCGGCCTGTTGCACGGCAGCCAATGAAGTCAGTTCGGCGCGGCGCTGCTCCAGTTCGGAACGCTGCTCCTGCAACCGGGCGCTGTCGCGCGCGATGGTTTCGCGCAGCTGGGTGATGCGCGCCTGCAACTGCGCGCCTTCCTCCTGCAAACGATGCAACCGCCGTTGTTGCTCGGCGTGCTCGCTGTCCAGCAGTTGAATATCCTGTTCGATGACGTCGGGCGGAACTGGACGGCGTGGCGCAAAAGATACAGCGCCTGGGGCCGATCAACCTCGCGGCGATTGAAGAATTTA
>JAMCTV010000052.1:5495-7254 GCA_023381235.1 Gammaproteobacteria bacterium | reverse complement strand
GCCGAGCGGCCTGACGCTTTCCTGCCAGTCGTTCCAGCCAGGAATGAACATCCTCAGCCCGGTATACCGCCGCACCCTCCTCAACCCCGGCATCCGAGGCCAGCGCCTCACGCACAAACTCCCGCATCCGCTCTTCGCGTACGACTTCCCGCTCCAGCGCCTCAACCATCAGGCTGTGTGCGGAGCGGCCGGTCTCCTTGGCCAGGCGGGCAATCCGGGTCTTGAGTTTTTCGGGCAGCTTGAGCGTCGTGGCAGCGGTCATGGCAGGATTGGAATTTCTTCAGGTATTACTATAGTAACACCTCATGGTCGCCCCAGCAATACCACAGCCACATAGGATAGGAAAACGAATTCAGCCCTAACCCAAAACTCGCGTAAGGCATAATGTAGGGTGCCAATAAGCCTGCCCTGAGCGTAGTCGAAGGGCGAAGCGCATTGCGCCGGATGTTTTCGTTCGGCGCAATAACGATTGTGCCCTACACAGACTAAACGCACGAGTATTTCCACGTAGTCAACTGAAATAACCCCTGATCTTCCGTAGAAGGAAGGGGGTCAGTAGAAACCACTGCAAGTAACCGACGAAAGGGGGTCCTATAAAAACTAGAATATATCGGACGACATTTGCATAACCATGCGCGAAGGGGATGGCGCCAGAAATCTCCCCGAGGTATTCCATCGGTAACAGACCGGAAACTGCTAGCAATATGTAATAGATAAACCCCGCTGGGGATGTCAGATAAATCATGATCCAAATATAAGTAATCGCGGCGATCGCTATGCCCTGCGCAAACCAAAAAGTAATCGCGGCGATCGCTATGCCCTGCGCAAACCAAAGTATTACCACCAGGAGAAGATTTAATGAGATCCAACCCTGAGCAATTTTGGCACCTATACTACCTGAACCAATATGGCGAGCGATATGATGCTTTATACCTTCCAGGGTGATTGGAATGGCGGGAATGGCTATCCAACCAACTCCGAAAGCTAGCGCCGTAGTAGCCAAGAAAGATACTGCATTAGGCCACCATAGCAGAAAAACTGGGGCGGTAATGAGTACCAAGAAGAATGGAGCTATCCCTACGCCATGCCCAACAATCATGACTGGGGAAAATAGTAAACCACAAGAAATGGCGAATGTCCCGGACTTTCCGATACGGCTTACCGGCAGTAGCGCAGCGCCTGCCATCACAAGGACAATTAAGAGCAAGAAACCAATGATGTCGGAGACCATGGTTCGTGCGTCTAACGTACAAGCTCAGGCTCGCGCGGCTTCATGCGCGTCGCCTAGAGCGGAGAGTTAGGGGTGGGTGCCATGGCTAATGACGAGTGGAAAAAACGAGATTCATTGAAAACGATATTTCGGGTAATTCACGAACCTCGTATTCAGTTGTTTGCTCCCCAAGCACGGTAGGATGGGTTAAGCGCAGCGATACCCATCACTGTGTCCCAGATAATGGGTCAAGCGCGTAAGCAGTTGCGGGTCAAGCGCTACAGTATCCGTAACAAGCACGCTTATACACACCGGATTAAACGCCTTATTTTGTTTCATGGCAAGCCGCATCCGCAGATGCCTATGCTCGACTGTCTCGATGCAGGGCTCCCACCATCCTAAATCTTCCCCTTGCAAGAGAGAAGGAAGCTTAAAGCTGTTGTAAACTATAGCCATTGCTGTAACGGTAATCCCCCCATAAATTAGAGCTACCCAGAAGTGGAATTTTCTCATACCCTTGTTCGAGGAGATTCCCATGAAGAAATCGCG
>JAMCTV010000052.1:0-5485 GCA_023381235.1 Gammaproteobacteria bacterium | reverse complement strand
ATTGCTGTAACAAGCCGCAACCGCCGCCCATCATGACTAACAACGACCCCTACCGCCCCCTTGCCGATCGCCTGCGGCCGCAGCGGCTGGAGGACTTTTACGGCCAGTCGCACCTGCTCGGCCTGGGCAAACCGCTGCGCCTTGCCATTGAGTCCGGCCATCTGCACTCGATGGTGTTCTGGGGACCGCCGGGTACGGGCAAGACTACGCTGGCGCGGCTTATCGCGCAGAAATCCAACGCCCAGTTCTTGAGCATCTCGGCGGTGCTGGCGGGGGTGAAGGACATCCGGGATATGGTCGCCAAGGCGGAACAGGCGCGCAAGCTCGGCCAGGGCACGGTGTTGTTTGTGGACGAGGTGCATCGCTTCAACAAATCGCAGCAGGACGCATTCCTGCCTTATGTCGAAAACGGCACGTTCACGTTTATTGGCGCCACCACGGAGAATCCGTCATTTGAATTGAACAACGCGTTGCTGTCGCGTGCGCGGGTGTACGTGTTGAAGGCGTTGCAGGCGAGCGAGATACGGCTAGTCATAGACCGCGCGCTGTCCGATGCCGAACACGGCTTGGGCAAACTGAGGCTGGATATGTCCGAGGCACTGCGCGAACGCCTGGCGCTGGCCGCTGACGGCGACGCGCGGCGCGCGCTGAATCTGCTGGAGATCGCCGCCGATTTGGCGCAGCCCGTGGATGGGCGCGCCCTCATCACGGAGGAACTGTTAAATGAAGTGCTGAGCGGCGGCAGCACGCGACGTTTCGATAAATACGGCGAGGCGTTTTACGATCAAATCTCCGCCCTGCACAAATCCGTGCGCGGCTCCTCGCCCGACGCGGCCTTGTATTGGCTGGCGCGCATGGTGGACGGCGGCTGCGATCCGTTATACATTGCGCGGCGCGTGTTGCGCATGGCGAGCGAGGACATCGGCAACGCCGACCCGCGCGCGCTGGAAATCGCGCGCAATGCCTGGGACGTGCAGGAGCGCCTAGGTCAACCGGAGGGTGAGCTGGCGCTGGCGCAGGCGGTGGTGTACATGGCCTGCGCGCCCAAAAGCAACGCCGTTTATACCGCGTTCGGCGCCGCGCTGAACGATGCCAAGACGCACGGCTCGCTGGAAGTACCGCTGCACCTGCGCAATGCGCCCACCCGCTTGATGAAGGAACTCGATTACGGCAAAGACTACCGTTACGCACACGACGAAGCGGAAGCCTATGCGGCGGGCGAGCGTTATTTCCCGCAAGAGCTGGGCGAAAGGCGCTATTATCATCCGGTCGAGCGCGGCCTGGAAATCAAGATCGCCGAGAAGCTCGCGCACCTGCGCGCGCTCGATAAAAAAACCAAGGCATAAGCTTTACCATGAAGATTCTTGCCGTTGAAACTTCCAGTGAAGCCTGCTCCGCCGCGCTGCTCATTGATGCAAGCATTGAAGAGCGTTTTGAAATCGCGCCGCAACGCCACACCGCGCTCATTCTGCCCATGGTGGATAGCCTGCTCCAGCAGGCTGGACTCAAGCTCGGCGACCTGGATGCGCTCGCCTTTGGCTGCGGACCCGGCTCCTTCACCGGCGTACGCATCGCGGCCAGCGTGGTGCAAGGACTCGCGTTTGGCGCGGAGCGGCCGGTCATACCCATTTCGTCACTGGCCGTGCTGGCGCAAGGCGCGCACCGCACGCATGGTGCGGCGAGCGTGTTGACCGCCGCCGATGCGCGCATGAACGAGGTGTACTGGGCAGCCTACCGCCTGGATCAAAACGGCCTCATGTCGTTGCGGGGAGACGAACAGGTGTGTACACCGGCAACAGCCCCTGCGCCCGAACAAGGCGCCTGGTTTGGCGTGGGCAGCGGATGGCAAAGTTATGGCGCGCTGCTTGAGGCGCGCCTGGGCGGACGGCTGAGCGGCTATCAGGCGGATTGTTATCCACAGGCGCGCGATGTCGCACGCCTGGCGCAGAGCGCCTATGCGCAAGGCGCAGCAGTCAGCGCCGAACATGCGCTGCCGGTGTATTTGCGTAATGAGGTAACATGGAAGAAGCAAGGGAGCCAGGTGTGATATGAGCAACAAGACCATCAACATGACCGAAGAGTTGTACGAGTATTTACTCTCCGTCTCGTTGCGCGAGCCGTCGCTGCTCAAGCACCTGCGTGCAGAGACCGCCAAGTATCCCATGGCCAACATGCAGATTGCGCCTGAACAGGGTCAGTTCATGGCGTTACTGGTGCAGTTGCTGCGCGCCAAAAAGGCCTTGGAGATCGGCGTCTTTACCGGCTACAGCGCGCTGTGTGTGGCGCTCGCCCTGTCCGCGGACGGCAAGCTGATCGCCTGCGATGTGAGCGAGGAATGGACCAAGGTCGCGCGGCGCTATTGGCAAGAGGCGGGAGTGGCCCATAAGATCGAACTGCGCCTCGCCCCTGCGCTTGAGACGCTGGACAAACTGCTCGACGACGGCCAGGCAGGCACGTTTGATTTTGCCTTCATAGACGCCGACAAGACCGGTTACGATGACTATTATGAACGCAGCCTGCAATTATTGCGTCCCGGCGGGCTGATCGTGCTTGATAATATGCTACGTAATGGACGAGTAGTTGACGCACCACACTGTGACGTACAAGGATGTACTAATGTCGCGGGAGGCAGGACGCCGGGAGCGACCGACGAGGCGACGCTGGCGATTCACAAGCTCAACCAAAAGTTACACCACGATTCGCGCATCGCCTTGAGCCTGCTGCCTCTGGCCGACGGATTGACGCTCGCCCTCAAATTGTAGCATGAGCACGACCGGGCGCACTCTGAGCTTGGCCATTCCAGGTCTGCTGGATACCGTCAAACAAGGTGCGCACGTTCCTGCGTCGCTGGGGAAAATACTGGCGCGCGCCAATGTTCTACCCTGCGCCGCCGATTACACTGCATGGATGTTCGCGCTGTTCGATATCCATACCGGCGATTTTCCTGTGGCCGCCGTCACCCGTGCCGCGGATAAGGGCTCTATCGAACCGGGATGGTGGCTGCGCGCCGATCCGGTGTATCTGCACGCCGACGGCGACAGCCTGCTGTTGTTTGATAATCGTTCGCTCCCGGTAACGCAGGATGAAGCCGCCGCGCTGGTATTGGAGTTACAGGACTTGTTTCAGGAGCATGATGCGGAACTCAGCGCATCGCACCCCAAGCGCTGGTATGTACATTTCACCCATGATCCCGGCATCACGACACATGCGCTGGACAAGGTGCTCGGCAAACACATCCATGCCTGTCTGCCCAATGCGGATGACGCAGAAACCGCGCGCCGCTGGCGCCGCTTATTCAATGAAGTCCAGATGCGCCTGCACGCCAGCCCGGTGAATCAGGCGCGCATCGAGCGCGGTGCATTGCCCATTAACAGCCTGTGGTTTTGGGGCGGGGGACGCCTTGATAAACAACCCGCGGCACGTTATAAAAAAGTGCATGCCGATGAAGCGCTGGCGCTTGGCCTCGCCATGCTGAGCGGCGCGGCGCATGCGCCTGCGCCGTCAGACGCGCAAATCTGGCTCGCCGCTGCGACAGAGCCGGGAGAGTATCTCGCCGTGCTTGAGCCGTTCATGCCTGAGCACACGCTCGGCGCGCTTGAAGACCGCTGGTTCGCGCCACTGCTTGCATTGCTGAAGGCGCGCGAGCTGGAGCGTCTTGCACTCTGGTTGGGCGGTGAAAAATTGTTTGAGGTCACACCTTCCGCCCTTGGGCGCTGGTGGAAACGTCCGCGCAATTTGGCAGCCTGCGCATGAACATCACCCAGCGTCCCGTCAACAGCGTGCATGCCCTGCCGGTGGAACTGCACCCGGTGTTGCGCCACATCTACGCGGCACGGCACGTCACGCAGGCGCATGAGCTCGACCTCAAGCTGGAACATCTGCACCCCCCTGCTGCGTTGAAAGGCATGAGTCAGGCCGTGGCCCTGTTAATGCAGGCGCTGCGCGATCAAGACCGCATCCTCATCGTGGCCGACTTCGATGCCGATGGCGCAACCAGTTGCGCCCTCGCGCTGCGTGCGCTGCGTCTGCTCGGCGCGCGCGATGTGCGCTACGTGGTGCCCAACCGCTTCGAATACGGCTACGGCCTCACGCCGGAGATCGTCGCCGTCGCAGCGCAACAGCAGCCGCAACTCATCATCACCGTGGACAACGGCATCTCCAGCATTGAAGGCGTGGCGTGCGCGCGCGAACACGGCATGCGCGTGCTCATCACCGACCATCACCTGCCGGGCGCCACGCTACCTGCGGCCGATGCCATCGTAAACCCCAATCAGCCGGACGATGCCTTCCCCAGCAAGCACATCGCCGGTGTGGGGGTGATTTTCTATATCATGCTGGCGCTGCGCACGCAGTTGCGCACATCCGGCTGGTTTGGCGAACTCGGTCTGCAAGAGCCCAATCTCGCGCAACTGCTTGATCTGGTCGCGCTCGGCACCGTTGCCGATGTGGCGCAACTCGATCACACTAATCGCATTTTTGTCGCACAAGGGCTGGCGCGCATCCGCGAGCGGCGTTGCAGCGCGGGCCTGCTCGCCCTTCTGCAAGTCGCGGGCAGAACCGCGGAGCGCATCAACTCCGCCGATCTCGGCTTCGCCGTCGCGCCGCGGCTTAACGCGGCAGGCAGGCTGGAGGATATGTCGCTCGGCATCGAGTGCCTGCTGAGCGACAACCCTGACGCCGCGCTGGCCATGGCGCAGCGGCTCGATGAACTTAACCGCGAACGGCGCAGCATCGAAGCGGGAATGCAGACCCAGGCGCTCGCCGCACTCGATGACTTGGGCATGGACAGCACACTGCCCTGCGGTTTATGCCTGTTCGACCCTGCATGGCATCAGGGCGTCATCGGCATCCTCGCCTCGCGCATCAAGGACCGGCTGCACCGCCCAGTCATTGCCTTCGCACTTCACGATGCTGACGAAATCAAAGGCTCGGCACGTTCCGTGCCGGGCCTGCACATCCGTGACGCGCTGGATGCAGTTGCAACGCGTCACCCGGGGCTGCTCAGCAAATTCGGCGGTCACGCCATGGCTGCCGGGCTGACCTTGCGGCGCGCCGATTTAGACGCTTTCAGTGCTGCATTCGACGACGAAGTCAGACTCCATCTCGATCCCGCGCAAATGCAGGGCACACTGTTAAGCGATGGCGCACTGATGCCTGCGGATATCAATCTGGAACTTGCTGAAACGCTGCGTAATGCCGGGCCGTGGGGACAAGGATTCCCGGAACCTGTGTTTGATGGAGTTTTTGAGATCAAAAGCCAGCGCTTGCTTAACGACAAACATCTCAAACTGTCGCTGCAACATCCCGACGCGCCGCAAATCTACGACGCCATCGCGTTCAACATCCAGGAACAAACACTGACCTTGGTGCAAAACGCGTCACGGATACATGTTGCCTACAAACTGGATGTAAATAGTTACCGCGACAGGCGCAGCGTTCAATTGCTCATCGAGCACATTCAGCCTGCGATATAACTGCAACTTTA
>JAMCTV010000051.1 GCA_023381235.1 Gammaproteobacteria bacterium | reverse complement strand
AAATTGTTGCTCAATCAGCAAGACCCCTCCGCGCTGGGCCGCAGCCTCGCGTACTACGGTTATTTCAATCGTCTGCGCGGCGCGCGCATGAGTGCAGCCAGCGAGCGCTTGGTCAGGCTGACTGCGCTGGAGCACAGCATCCGTGAAGAAACCGCGCAACGCCGTGCGTTGCGCGAGCAAGAACTGGCGGAGCGCAAGGCGCACACGACCAACCGGGCGGCGCGCGCGCAGGTGCTGGCCAAACTCAACAGCGAAATACATACCCGCGGCGACGAGCTGGAGCGCGCCTTGGAGGACGAAAAGCAGTTGACGGAATTGCTGCGCAAACTGAAACCCGCGCTGGCGCGCATACCGCGTGAGACGGGCGCGTCGCCCGACGCGCCGTTTGCTGCGCTCAAGGGCAAGCTGCATTGGCCGGTGCAGGGACAGATCGGCGCGCACTACGGCAGCGAACGCTTGGAGGGGCGGCTCAAATGGCAGGGCGTGCTGATTGAGGCGCCGGAAGGAAACGAGGTGCGCGCCGTGTCGCGCGGGCGCATCGCCTTCAGCGACGCACTGCGCGGCATGGGACAGTTGGTCATCATAGATCACGGCGGCGGTTACATGACGCTGTACGGCCACAATCAGGCGCTGTTTAAAGAGGCCGGCGACTGGGTCGAGGCGGGCGAGGTCATCGCCAGCGTGGGCGCGAGCGGCGGGCGTGAGCAGCCAGGCCTGTACTTTGAAGTGCGCGAACAGGGAGAGCCGCGTGACCCGGTGGCATGGTGCATGGCTGAGAGCCAATAAGAGATTGGAAAAATTAGGCAAATATTCAGGAACCCGTTAATATAGGAACTTGTGCTGGCGGTTGTTAAAACTCGCCATTTATCATGGAGCTGTTAATGAAATTCACCACCCGTAATTTACTGGTCTTGCTGCTGGGCGCCGCGCTGGGCGTTTCCATCAGTCTTGTCACCACCGTGTTCGCGCAGCGCGAGGAGGCCCGTTCCGCGCTGCCGCTGGACGAGTTGCGCACCTTTACCGAGATATTCGGCAAGATCAAGAGCGATTACGTGGAGCCGGTGGAAGACAAGGCGCTGCTGGAAAACGCCATCCGCGGCATGCTGTCCGGCCTCGATCCACATTCCAGCTATCTTGACGCCGAGGAATTCAAGGATCTGCAGGCGGGCACCACCGGTGAGTTCGGCGGCCTGGGACTGGAGGTCGGCATGGAAGACGGCTTCGTCAAAGTCATCGCGCCGATAGACGATACTCCCGCCAGCCGCGGCGGGATACAGGCGGGTGATCTCATCATCCGCCTCGACGACACCCCGGTGCAGGGCATGCCGCTCAACGAGGCGGTGAAGCTGATGCGCGGCCCGGCGGGCACCAGCATTACCCTCACCATCATCCGCAAGGGCGAGGAAAAGCCGCTCAAATTCACCCTCACGCGCGCGGTCATCAAAACCAAGAGCGTCAAGGCGCAAACCCTGGAGCCGGGATTCGGCTATGTTCGCGTATCGCAATTCCAGTCGCAGACCGGGGATAACCTGGTTGAAGCGGTGAAAAAGCTGCGCCAGGAAAACAGCGGCAAGCTCAAGGGCATGGTGCTTGATCTGCGCAACAATCCGGGCGGGGTTCTGAACGCCGCAGTCGCGGTGAGCGATGCGTTTCTGGAAAACGGACTGATCGTCTACACCGAAGGCCGCATCAAGGACTCGCAACTGAAATACAGCGCCACCTCGGATGACGTACTGAAAGGCGCACCACTGGTCGTGCTGGTGAACGGCGGTTCGGCCTCAGCCTCGGAAATCGTGGCGGGCGCGTTGCAGGATCACAAGCGCGCAGTGGTGATGGGCGGCAAAACCTTCGGCAAGGGCTCGGTGCAAACCATCCTGCCCATGACCAATGAAACTGCGCTCAAGCTGACCACGGCGCGTTACTACACGCCGAACGGCCGCTCCATCCAGGCTGAAGGCATCGTACCCGACATCGTGCTCGCCGATGTCAAGCTCACGGTGACGGAAAAATCCGACGTTGAGCCGCTCAAGGAGGCAGACCTGAAGCGCCACCTGAGCAACGGCAAGATCAACGGTGACAAATTGGAATTGGATGCCGTACCGGCGGCTGGCGCGGACAAGGGTAAAGAGCCGCTCATCAGCACGGACTACCAGCTTTATGAGGCGCTCAACCTGCTCAAGGGGTTGACCACCTTGCAGACGCGGAACTGAACCTAAGGAAGCTCTGAATAAGTCCATCCTGGACTTCTCAGAGCACGAAAAGCAAAAACGCGGTTTTTGCTTTGTCTTCATTTTTCAAACACTTTGGTGTTTGAAAAATGGCGGTGCATCCCTGCGCCGCACGGAAACTCTGAATAAATCAGAGTTTCCCTAAGTAGCAAGTAGCAAGGAAAACATTCTCAGACGTGCACGCATTCTGAGGGTCTCTCCTACTACTTGTCAGTTGCTACTTGCCACTGTATTTGCAGGAGGTGCAGTGAGTAAAAAAGTGCTCGTGCCTTTGGCGCAAGGCTGTGAGGAACTGGAAGCCGTCACCATCATAGACCTGTTGCGCCGTGCGGAAATTACGGTGGTGAGCGCCGGGCTCGATGCTGGGCCGGTGCGCGCCAGCCGCGGCACTCGGCTGTTGCCCGATGCCACGCTGGACGAAGCGCTCAAGCAAGATTACGACATGGTGGTGCTGCCGGGCGGCCAGCCGGGCAGCGACAATCTCAACCGCGACCCGCGCGTCCACGCCTTACTCAAAAGAATGGCCGACAGCGGCAAATTCACCGCCGCCATCTGCGCCGCCCCCTCCGTACTCGCCCACGCAGGCCTCTTAAAAGGTAAACACGCGACGAGCTTTCCCGGCGTACTGGAGGAACTCAGCCACAGCGGCGTCATACTCCAGGATCAGCCCGTGGTGAAAGACGGCAAGATTATCACCTCCAAAGGCCCCGGCACGGCGATGGATTTTGCACTGGAGTTGATTGAACTACTTTCCGGGAAAGAAAAGCGCGCACAGGTGGAGGCGGGGTTACAGCGCGGTTAATGCCTTCAATCGCGGCCGTTCTTTTGAGT
>JAMCTV010000050.1 GCA_023381235.1 Gammaproteobacteria bacterium | reverse complement strand
GGCGGCGAACTTGGCGGTGCTCTTGTCGCCGCTCACACCCACTGAACAAGGCAATCCGCTCACCGCACGCACCTTGTCTATTACCATGCGCCCCATTGTTTCCGGCGCACCATGCAGTTTCTGACAGTGGGTGATGTCGAGGAAGGCTTCGTCCACCGAGAACACCTCAATGTCCGGACTCACGTCACACAACGACGCCATGATGGCAGTGGAGATTTGCGCGTAGATTTTAGGCCGCGCGGGACGCTGGATTACATCGGGACACAGCTTGCGCGCCTCCTTGAGGCGCATTCCGGTGTGAATGCCAAAGGCGCGCGCCTCGTAGGAACAGGTGATGATGGTTGTGCCCTGCTCGCCGTTGGTCACCGCGATGGGTTTGCCGCGCAACTCAGGAAAATCGCGCTGCTCCACCGACGCGAAGAAGGCATTCATGTCCACATGAATGATGGCGCGCGGCCAAAAATCCGTGGAATCGCGCAACGCCGCCACGGCTAGCCCGCGCGCGCCTCCAGGCGCTTTTTGCCGGATGATTCCACGCCCTGGCTGCGCAGATAATCGTCGTAGCTGCCGCTGAAATTGACCACGCCCTGCGGTGTTAACTCGATGATGCGCGTGGCGAGCGACGAGACGAATTCGCGGTCGTGACTGACGAAAACCAGGGTGCCGGGATAGTTTCCCAGCGCGCTGTTGAGCGACTCGATGGACTCCATGTCCAGGTGGTTGGTGGGCTCATCCATGACCAGCACGTTGGGCTGTTGCAACATCAGTTTGCCGAACAGCATGCGCCCCTGCTCGCCACCGGAGATGATCCTGACCGGCTTGGCGATCTCATCCTGGGAAAACAGCAGCCGCCCCAGCACCGCGCGTATCGCCTGCTCGTCGTCGCGTTCTTTCTTCCACCGGCTCATCCAGTCAAGCAAATTCATGTCAACCGCGAAATCGGCCGCGTGATCTTGCGCGAAATAACCGATCTTCACATTCTCCGACCACTTGATCATGCCGCCGTCCGGTTTCAATTCACCCACCAGGGTACGCAGCAGGGTGGTCTTGCCGATGCCGTTCGGGCCGATCACGGCGACGCGCTCGCCCGCCTCTATCATCAGATTGAGATTGTGAAAAAGCGGCGTCTCGTCATAGCCCTTGCTCAGACGCCGCACTTCCAGCGCCAGGCGATAGAGCTTCTTCTCCTGCTCGAAGCGGATAAAAGGATTGGCGCGGCTCGACGGCTTGACCTCCGCCAGTTCGATCTTGTCTATCTGCCGCGCGCGCGAAGTGGCCTGCTTGGCCTTCGAGGCGTTGGCGGAGAAGCGGCTGACGAAGGTCTGCAATTCCGCGATCTGCGCCTTTTTCTTGGCGTTGTCGGCCAGCAACTGCTCGCGCACCAGCGTGGAGGCGGTCATGTACTCGTCGTAGTTGCCCGGATAGACGCGCAGTTCGCCGTAATCCAGATCGGCCATGTGCGTACACACGCGATTCAGAAAGTGGCGGTCGTGCGAAATGATGATGATGGTGCTGTCGCGCTCGTTGAGCACGTCTTCCAGCCAGCGGATAGTGTTGATGTCGAGGTTGTTGGTAGGCTCGTCCAGCAGCAGTATCTCCGGATCGGCGAACAAGGCCTGCGCCAGCAGCACGCGCAGCTTCCAGCCCGGCGCCACCGCGCTCATGGGGCCGTTGTGCTGCTCCAGCGGGATGCCGACGCCGAACAGCAGCTCACCGGCGCGCGCCTCGGCGGTATAGCCGTCCAGCTCGGCGAACTCGTGCTCCAGCCCGGCCACCTTCATGCCGTCCTCCTCGCTCATCTCGGCCAGCGAGTAAATCCGGTCGCGCTCCTGCTTCACGCGCCACAGTTCGGCGTGGCCCATGATGACAGTGTCCAGCACCGTGTAATTTTCAAAGGCGAACTGATCCTGGCGCAGCTTGCCGAGGCGCTCATGGGCGTCCACCGAGACGTTGCCCGAGGTCGGCTCCAGGTCGCCGCCGAGGATTTTCATCAGCGTGGACTTGCCGCAGCCGTTGGCGCCGATCAAGCCGTAGCGGTTGCCGTTGCCGAATTTGACCGAGATATTCTCAAACAGGGGCTTGGCCCCGAACTGCATGGTGATATTGGCTGTGGTAATCAAGAGACTGTTCCGGAGGTTGACGCGAGACGTTCTGCAATATGCGTATTATCTCACACTTCACGCCCCAACCCCAGCGCGAACCACCGGGGCATCAGACATTAGCGTACAGCGCTACGGCAGCTTTTTAAGCCGAAACAGCCCCTGGGTGTCGCTATCGCTGGTGAAATACAGCGCGCCATCCGGCCCGATGGCCACACCCACGGGCCGCGCCCAGCGCTCGCCGTTTTGCAGTTGGAATCCGGTGACGAGATCATCCACCCGTTGCGCCTGTCCCTGCTTGAACCGCACGGCGACGAGTTTCGGCGCGCGCCGCGTCGCCGCGTCACCGAAGAAGCCGCCAGCGGGCTGGGTTCCCCAGGAACCGCGCAACGCCACGATGGCGTCGCCCACAAGCGCCTGATCCAACGCGCCCTCCGGCACAAAGGTCACGCCCATCGGCGCATTGCGCGCGGGGAAGGTCGCCACCGGCGTCACCACATCCTCCAGCGGCCGCGGCGGCTCACGCTTGATGCACGCATCGCGCCGGATACGCTGACCGTCGTATTGAAACCAGGGCATACCGTGAAACGACCCGGCGTCAATCCGGCTGAAATACTCCGGCGGCTGCTCATAGCCCCAATGATCCGGGCCGTTATTGCTCGCGTACAGCACGCCGCTGCCCGGCTGCCAGGCAAAGCCCACCGCGTTGCGCAAACCCGATGCATACGTCTCCCAACGCGCCTTGCCGCCGTCCTCGCGCAGCACCAGAATGCCGCCCCGGCGATTATTGAATGGGTAAGGCTCGCCAAGATACTCATCGCTGCAATTCCCGCTGATGCCGAGACTCACATAGACCCGCCCATCCGGGCCGACACCGACGCTACGGCTGCTATGCCCGCCGCCACCCGGCAACGCGGCCAGCAGTTTTAACGCGCCTGCGGCAAGTTTTTTCTGACCCGGCTTATAAGGCGCGCGGTATACCCCATCGGTGCAGGCGATGAGGATTTCGTTGCTGCGGAACGCGATACTGTGCGGATAATCGCCCGGCGCGACCAGGACTTCAGGCGCGGTATAAGGCGGCGGCAAACGGTACACATTGCCGGACTTGGAACCGATGAACGAATCGCCGTTGCCTGCAAACGTCAACAAGCGCGGGCCATCCAGCGCATCGGTTAAAAGCTCAAGCCGATACCCCTGCGGCACTCGCGCCACCCGGCGCTCGCCGCCCAAGGTAATAACCTGGTCTTGATAGGTCAGCGCTTCAATCCCTGCTTGCGTGAACGGCGCAACACAGCAGCAGAGAAATAAAAAGGCTGTTTTAAACACAAGGGGTTTCGCCACCGGGTTCACCTTGGTGTCCATCGAATCAATAAACAGCATACTCTATCGCTCGACTCTTACGGCATCGGCAACTCACCCACGCATGCAGTGCGCGGCGCGGCGGCGTTGGAGGTGAAGTTCCAGCCATCCTGCTGATCCGACACCTCGGTGACGCTCCTGAGGCCACCCGGCCACATGCTGAAATGACCTTTCAGAGTCTTGTCGAACGTCGCACGGATGGCGACAG
The DNA here is from genome assembly GCA_023381235.1 of Gammaproteobacteria bacterium. Classification (GTDB taxonomy): domain Bacteria; phylum Pseudomonadota; class Gammaproteobacteria; order SURF-13; family SURF-13; genus SURF-13. The sequence goes on along the minus strand of JAMCTV010000050.1, from coordinate 11,139 downwards.
CCTGGCGATTGAAGCGATTCCATATCTGCAACTTCGATTGGTAGCGCGCGTAGTCCTGATCGGTTTTGTAAGGGCCATCGTCTATGTCGAGCCAGAGGCAGCTCCTCATTTGAGTCTCATTTTCGGATGGACAGGCGGTCATGTTCTCGAAGTCTATCGTGGCATAGACCACGACCCATAACGCCTTGCCGTGATACTCATCCGGGTTGGCGATCAGCCTGGCCAGCGGCACGCGCTCGCTGCATTCCGGGCCTGGGGCGGCCACAACCGAGGCCGTCGCGCACAACAACGCGGCGAACAGGATACTCACGACGTCTTTCAGCATAAGAGGCATTCCATGCACCCTTGATCTAATAGTCCGTCAAGCAGGGAAAGGCGTCGGTCATGGCTTGCATCAGGGCGCTTCCGTACGGCTCCTCTGCCCATTCAGGATCGCGCGCGAGACCGCGCAAGTTGGTCAGCATCATGTCCACTGCCTTGTTGCGTTTGAGCGGAATGCAGGTGGGCTCGGAATTGTTCGAGATACGGATGCCCCCCAAGATGAAGTCGTTCAGCATGGCGCGGCAATCGTCGATATTGCTGTTGCACTCGACCAGGAACGTCCGCAGCGGCTGCTCACCCGCGGATTGAGCGTGGGCGCTGGCCATCGAGGTTAAGATGGCGAGGATAAGAATGATGATCTGGCCGGCAGGTTTCATAGTTCGTTCTCCCACATTCAGTTATCTGGCTTCCCCGGGTTTCGCTTCGCTCTACCCAGGCTACGCTTGCTGCTGGCTGTTCAGTAAACCGGCTGGTGTAACCCGCCCTACGCTTGCTTGAATTTCACGATGGCATGGAGATTATTGATTTGTAGCATTATTTTGTACGTCCCGCTCTCAGTTTAGGAATTGCAACAACAATAGTGTTCTGGCGAAAAGCCTGTATTTTCCTCTGGAAAATCTTCTCAGCCTCTTCCATCGCAGTTGTACTAAATTTTTGAGGGTCATATTTGTCGTTGAAATATACCTGCAAATTAGTCTTATATAACAAACCATAATCATTGCACGATTCAAAAGCTCTATCTGTAATGATAGTCGCAGAGTCTTCAGATTGTGCCGTTATTTTATCGACGACAGCATTTGCAACACAATCAACAAACAGACTGTAACTTTGACGAACAAAATTATCATCATCACCGTCTGACGAGTTCTGTAATTCAGCTTCAGCAGCGTAGGCGCTCACGGCCAGAGTCAGAATTGTGAAGATGAAAATGATTAGCTTGCTAGTAGTTTCCATAGTGCGATGTCCTTCCTTCAGTTATTTGGTTTCCCGGGTTTCGCTTAACTCTGTCGAGATTTAACTTGCCTACCCAAAAAAAGTGCTGCGTATCCAGCCGATTATGGCCAGCAACAACATAAGCCCGACGAGCAGAATAACAAGTTCCGTATGGTTTCCGAAGTGTGTCGATTTTGTTACATGCACAGGCTGCTTTTTTACTTCTGCTTGGCTGCGCCTGAATATCTTGCGCCAAAGCACCGATACTGCTGGCACAACAGTTAGAAGTAAAGCCAGGAATACGAACAAGCCCATCACGGGCTCTTCACGAAAAAAGTTTAAAAATCCCATACATGCCGCAATCTGATTAAACTTGCTCTAGTCATTTAATAAATATACCGATGACACAAGCCCGTTAGACTCAAACCGTAAGTCGCAGGTGAAGCGCCCGAACGATCTTGGCTCGTGAACGAACGCGCGGTCTTCGATGAGTGAAGAAACCCGGTAGCCGTGTTGCGCCGCTTGTGCCTGGACCTGCGCGACCGAAGTGCCCACAGCGAGCGAACTGCAAAAGCTTTGCATCTGGCCGGGGCTTGCTATAAACGGCCAAACGACCCATCCAAGGCCGGCCAATAGCAACAGCCCAAGTACAACACCGATGCGCTTGCTACGAGGCGACACAATTATGGTCTCCAGAGCTCTGACATAATCTTCATGCGAACCTGTCCAATGTGGTTGATAGTCATTACTTCGCGCCCAAGAGCTTGCTCTGTTGATTCACCGAGTATTGGTGCATGGAATGCACCCTACGCTTGCTTCGTAGCAGATGTGCACGAAGAAGTGGCGCCGCAGGTGAGTTCATCCCTGGCGTTGTTGCGGCTTTGTCGTGGCGCGCCTCAGGGCTTAATTTTGCGCTCTTGGTCTTTTAATTTTTGGTCCCATAGAAAGTCCGCCGCGACCTTGGTCACGGACCAAATGTCGGGAAATTGTACTTTGGAGCTTTTGCTGTCGACGTCCGGCCAAGCACAGACGTAGGTCTGGTATTTGTTGAACAATGCGCCGTCGCCGACGGCCCGCCAGCCCTTTTGGTTCGCGCCGGTCTTGTCGATCTGTCGAGCGGTTGGCTTGAAGCCGTAGTAGAGGGTCTCGGCGATCACACGGAAGCGGGGCGCCTTACAGTCCATCTCCACCTTGGTGACATCCAGATTTTGGGTCATATCGACGGTGACGTACCAGAGCGACGCAATTCTGTTGCCGTTATCCAGATTCTGAATCTCGATCGGGTCAATAACGACCATTTCATAAGGAGCGGTGCTTTCAAAGACGTAAAAGTCAGCGGCTCGGGCCGGCATGGACACACCAAGCCCGAGCGGCGCGATGGCAACCATGACAGCTATCGTATCGAAAGTATGTTTGATCTTCATCGAAGCATTTCCTTAGGCTTTCTCTTTACTCAACGATAGGAAATTTAATCCGGCCCCTTTTCGCGCGCCTGGCCGATGACGATGGTCTGGCGCTGGTTACGCGCCACCGAGCACTACATCCAGCGCATATTGCGCCTGCGCCCGGCCGATTGCAATGCCGGCTGGGTGGGTCAAGATGGCGCGAATCCTGAGACACGCGGGGCAATCGAGTGGTGCGAGGGGAAAGTGCGGCCGCACTTTCCCCTCGCACTGCGCTACGCGATATCGGGGACCGGGTGATAGGTGATGGGCATGACCGCGTTCGCGGCCAGTCGCGCGCTTCCTCGGGTAGGCTCCGCTCGGCGGGCTCGGTCGCCCAGCGCCCCAGGTGATCGAGGATGCACCGCACCGCGGCCGGATTGTCGATCAGCGCGATCACGCACACTGGGCCTTTGCATTTGGAACATACGAGCGGGTCTGCCTCGTAGACCTTACGGATGAGCCGTGCCCAGGTAGTTCGTAGGATGCATTTTATGCACCGTGTGTATTATCGTGCATGGGTGCATGGAATGCACCCTACGCTTGTTATGATAACCCGGTCAGAATTGATAGGTTCATGATTTTTTATGGTAGCCCAGAAGGGCTTTTCTACTTCAAGGAAGCGCCCTTGGCACGGCTGGAGAAACGGTCTTGTTCGCTCTTAAACTCAGGGTATTTGATTGCTGCAAAGAGAATTGATACAAGAAGTAAAATGGCAGCTATGATGCGCGTCTTCTTTGAGCCGAAGATTGCAGGTACAGCGGCAAAAAGCGCTGCCAGCACAAAAATGGCAAACGCTCCTGACGGGGACATCACAAGCCATCCAGCAAACAACAGGATTGCCGCAAACCATGCTAGCGCACTCGCCGACTCTTTTTTCATCTTAAAATACCTCTATCCTGTCATTGCGAGGGACGAACTTCAGAAGCAACCAAGAGACATGCACAAGCCAAGTACGAGGAGCAAGCTACGTTTTTTTCGATTGATACATTTAAATGCCCTTGCAGAAGACTGGCGGAGAGGGTGGGATTCGAACCCACGTGGCGGGATGAACCGCCCATCCGATTTCGAGTCGGCGCCGTTATGACCGCTTCGGTACCTCTCCGGGGAATGTATCGCTGACGCAAATCGTGTTGCGTGCGCGTATTTTAACTCAAATGCGCGGGTTCGTCTGTGCCGGGTGCACGATGGAGCAGTTGGCGCACCAGGGGGATGGTCAATTTACGCTGCGCGGCGAGGGAGGCGAGGTCGAGGCGTTGCAGGAATTCAAACAGCCCGGGCAAATCGCGCGCCGAGCGTGCGAGCAGGAAGCGCGCTACTTCATCGGGCAGGTCAATGCCGCGGTTGCGCGCGCGCTGTTGCAGGGCGGTGAGTTTGTCCGCATCCTGCAAGGGATGTATTTGCAATACCAGTCCCCACGAGAGCCGCGAAGCCAAGTCGGGCAGCGCGATGGGCAGCGCTGCGGGGGCTGCGTTGGCGGACATGAACAGGCGCGCGCCGCTGGCGCGTACGCGGTTGTAGAGGTGGAACAGCGCCCTCTCCCACTCCGCATGGCCGACGGCGGCATGTACGTCATCCAGGCAAATCAGCGCAAGCTGATCGAGGTCATCGAGTATGGCGGTTGCAAGACCGGAGATGTCCGCCAAGGGGAGGTAGGCCGCCTGCAATCCCTGCTCCGCGGCCTGCTGGCAGCTTGCTTGAAGCAAGTGGGTTTTGCCCGCAGCGGGCGCGCCCCATAAATAAATCAACTGCTGAGTGCCATCTTTTACAGCAGTCAGGGCTTCACGATTTTTTCCTGCTACGAAATTGGCAAAGCTCGCGCTGTCGTTAAGCGTGACTGGCAGCGGCAACTGGGTCATCGTCCGTCACCTTGTTTACCTGGGCGGTATGCGGTCATAGAGGGCGCTACTGAGATAGCGTTCGCGCACGTGACGCAGCAGCACCATGATGACCGCGGCGGCCGGCAAGGCCAGCAATACGCCGAGGAAGCCGAACAACTGGCCGCCCGCCATCACCGCGAAGATCACCGCAACCGGGTGCAGCCCGATGCGTTTGCCTATCAGATGCGGGGTGAGCCAGAAACTTTCCATCAACTGGCCGATACCAAATACCGCCAGCACCGGCAGCAAGTGCAGCAGGTCATGGAACTGCACCAGCGCGGCGATACCCGCCGCCACGATGCCGATGGCGAATCCGAGATACGGCACAAAACTGAGCAGGCCCGCGGTCAAGCCGATGAGCAGCGCGAGGTCCAGCCCCATGAGCCACAGGCCCGTAGTGTAAATCACGCTCAGCGCCAGCATGACGGATAGCTGCCCGCGCAGAAAGGCGCTCAGCACTTCGTCGCTCTCCCGCGCCAGCGTCACCGCCGTCGGCTCAATTTGGCGCGGCAGCAGTTCATGGATCCGGGTGAGCAGCACATTCCAGTCGCGCAACAGGTAAAACGTGACCAGGGGGATCAGCACCAGATTCGCCAGCCAGGATAAAAATGTAAAGCCGGAATTGGACACCGAACCCAATACGCTGGAGGCGATGCCACCCGCCTTTTGCCAGTGCTGGCGCAGGATTTCCTGCAGGGTGTTGATATCCAGCACTGTTTCTTCCAGCCCCAGGCGCTCGCGCAGCCAGGGCAGCGCCGTCTCCTGCATCCAGGTGAAATAGCCGGGCAGCTTGCCGAGGAAGGTGGTGATCTGCCGCTCCAGCAGCGGTATCAGAATGAGCAGGGTCAGCAGTACGATAAACAGGAACAGGCCGAACACCAGGCTGGCGGATACCCCGCGCGGCAATTTGCGCGCCTCCAGGCGGTTCACCAGCGGATTGCCGAGGTAGGCGAACAAGGCCGCGGCGAGAAACGGTGTAAGCACCGGCGCCAGCAGGTACACCAGCAGCGCGCCGCCTGCAAGTACGACCAATGACAACCAGGCTTTAGTCACGCCGCCCCTGTGTATTCATTTGCAGCGCGCGCGCACTCCAGGTCCACACGTAATCCAGCCAGCTCCAGATGGTAAAAGCGAGCACCAGGTAAATCAGTCCGGCAATACTCCACTCCGGCAACGGCAAGAGGCTCAGCTTGAGCATCACGGCCAGCACCAGGGTGATCTGCAAAACGGTATTGACCTTGCTGATCCAGGTCGGCGCCAGATCGAAGCGGCGGATGGTGTAATGGTAAACCAGCGCGCCGCCGACGATCATCACGTCGCGCCCCAATATCACCACCACCAGCCAGGCCGGCAGCAGATCGAGCCAGACCAGCGTGATATAAGCGGAAACCAGCAGTATCTTGTCGGCCAGCGGGTCAAGGATGGAACCCAGGCGGCTCTTCCAGCCGTGACGCTTGGCGAGATACCCATCCAGGGCGTCGCTCAGGCCCGCCACCCCGAACAGCAGCAATGCGGTAAAATAGCGCCCATCCACCAGCGCCATAATAAAAGGCGGCACCAGCACGATCCGCACCAGGCTGATAACATTGGGGAGGCTGTTTTTACCCATCAACACCCCCGCATTTTAGCAGGGTTTGGGCGGGTACTGCGCGGGGCTTAAAAGCTGTTTTATTTGCAGTTCTTGCACCAGCCCGATAACATAACCCCCCTTCTACCGCGTATACCGTGTCCAAGCCCCCCTCAAAAACTCCCCTGCGCTACCAGGATGCCGGTGTCAGCATAGACGCAGGCAACGCGCTGGTTGAGCGCATCAAGCCCATCGCGGCGCGTACCGCCCGTCCCGGCCTGCTCGCGGGCATCGGCGGTTTCGGCGCGCTGTTCGAGATTCCGCCCGGCCGCTACCGCGAACCGGTGCTGGTGTCAGGCACCGACGGCGTGGGCACCAAGCTCAAACTCGCCATCGAGATGAACCGCCACGACACCATTGGCATTGATCTCGTCGCGATGTGCGTGAACGACGTGATCGTGCAGGGCGCCGAACCCCTATTCTTTCTCGACTATTACGCCACCAGCAAGCTCAGCGTGGACGTGGCGGCGCAAGTCATCAAGGGCATCGGTGCGGGCTGCGAACTGGCCGGCGCCGCACTGGTGGGAGGTGAAACGGCCGAGATGCCGGGCATGTACGCGGGCGGCGATTACGATCTCGCCGGTTTCTGCGTCGGCGTGGTGGAAAAGTCATGCATCCTGGACGGCCGTAAAGTGGCGCCGGGGGACGTGCTGCTGGGGCTCTCCTCCAGCGGGCCGCATTCCAACGGCTATTCGTTGATTCGCAAAATCATTGAAGTCACCCACAGCGATCTTGACCAGCCGTTTGATGGCCGCACCCTGGGCGAAACCCTGCTCACGCCGACGCGCATTTATGTAAAGCCGCTGTTAAAGCTCCTTGATGAAACCGAAGTACACGCCCTGGCGCACATCACCGGCGGCGGCCTTCTGGAAAATATCCCGCGCGTGCTGCCGAAAAACACCTGCGCGGTGCTCGACCGCGGCGCCTGGCCTGTCCTGCCTGTCTTTGATTGGCTACAGCGGCAAGGCCAGGTGAGCGATACGGAAATGTACCGCACCTTCAACTGCGGCGTCGGCATGGTGGTATGCGTTGCGGAACGGCACGCAGACGCCGCGATCAATCTGCTCAAGGCCCAGGGCGAAACCGTGTGGCGCATCGGACATATCGAAACACGCGTGAGCCAGGACACGGCGCAGGTACTCATAAATCCGCGCGCATGAAACCGCGCGGCGCAGCACGCGACGCACAGGGATGTGCTAGTGTCGCGGGAGGCAGGACGCCGGGAGCGACCAAGCTCCCCGTTGTCATACTCATCTCCGGGCGCGGCAGCAACCTGCGTGCCATCACCGAAGCGGCGCGCGGCGACCTGCCCATCGAGATACGCGCCGTCATCAGCAACCGTCTCGACGCGCCCGGTCTTGTTTATGCGCGTAACTCCGGCCTCTCAACTGAGGTGTTGGATCACAGGCAGTTTCCGGACCGCGTGGCCTACGACAACGCATTACAGAAATTGATAGACAGCCATGCGCCGGAACTGGTGCTGCTCGCCGGTTTCATGCGCGTGCTCACGCCTGGGTTCGTTGCGCACTACCGCGGACGCATGCTGAACATTCACCCTTCCCTGCTGCCCGCCTTCCCCGGCCTGCGCACCGCTGAGCGCGCGCTGGAAGCGGGCGCGCGTGAACATGGCGCGAGTGTGCATTTTGTCACGGAAGATGTGGACGGCGGCCCGGTGGTGTTGCAGGCCAGGGTTCCGGTATTGCCCGGCGACACGCCGGAAACCCTGAACGCGCGCGTGCTGGAACAGGAACACCGCATTTATCCTCAGGCGATACGCTGGTTTGCCGAAGGCAGGTTGAAACTGGTCACCGACGACGCACAGGGAAGAGCGATAGCGAAGGGTCCTGCTAGTGTCGCGGGAGGCAGGATGCCGGGAGCGACTAACGATGGCACCTATGCCACGCTGGACGGTCAAAGACTCAAGCCATGATAAAAAACATTTTCATTACGCTGCTGTTCCTGTGCGGTACGCAAGCCTACGCCGCGCCGGCGCCCAAACCCTTTACCGCGTATTACACGGTGAGCGTGGGCAACATCGCGGCGGGTGAAATCCGCCGCTCGGTGAGCGCCACGGAACAGGGACAGTTTGTGTTTGAATCCGAAACAAAGAGCAGCGGACTGGCCGCCCTGTTTGTAAAGGATCACATCAGCGAACGCAGCGTGTGGCGCTATAAAAACCAGGCTCCTCAACCGCTGCATTTTCAATATCAAAAAACCGGCGGCAAAAAGGAACGCCAATACGCGCTCAGCTTCGACTGGGCCACGGGCGTGGTGAAGGACGAATCAAGCGCCGATCCGTGGCAGGCCCAGCTTGCCAAAGGCGCGCAAGACCGGCTGCTCTATCAACTTACCCTCATGTACGACCTGCAACAAGGCCGCACCGAGCTTGCCTATCCGTTGGTGGACGGCCACAAACTCAGGAATTACCGTTTCCAGAAAGTGGCGGAGGAAATTCTTGAGACACCGCTAGGCCCGCTCAAAACCATCAAGCTTTCCCGGATTCTGGAATCGGATGAGAAGACGGTAACCCTCTGGTGCGCCCCCAGCCTGGATTACCTGCCGGTGCGTATCGAGCAAAACGAAAAAGACGGCGACCGCTTCAGCGCCACCATTCGCGCCGTCGAAGGACTGTCTGTGCGATAACGGCTGAGTCAGTCAGTTGACGGGTCACTTTCGATTTCCTCTTTCATGGCCTTCAAGATGTGTGGCGGCGCATTCTCTTGTTTCGATTTGGCGTAAATCACCAACTGTGTAAAGGGCTCTGACCTAAATTAAAATTAAAGGCCTAGCCGGTTAACGCGTGGACCAGAACTTGATCATCTCGTCGAAACGCGCCTTGACCCTGGGGTCGGCGAGGTCCAAAACCATGGGCGGGTCTGAGACGGGCTCTTTGCCGGCGACATCGACGCGTTTGCTGTAGACGGCCGTATCGAGCCGGCCGGTATCGTCGAGCAGGAGAGTCCAAGATTCGGTGAGTATGGTCCCGGAGCTCAGGGTAAGAGTGTTTTCCACGATGCTGATCTCCGCGCCCACGAGGCTGAGTTTTGTATCCGCGCCGGGCGCTAGGAAGATGATGATTTCATGCACCGAGGTCGTAGGGCTTGTTTTGATCGTGTCAGTGAGCGACTGCCGGACAAATGGAGGATCGGCTCTCATCGCGCCATTGCGCTTGACGGTGTCGAGGATTTTCGCCCAGATAGAGGCGGGCGCGATCGGGCCCTGGATCTGGGTCGCCGCGGGCATCTGGGCCTGAGTCTTGAGCCGGGCCATGGTCGCGAAGGGAGCGCGCATGGCTCCAAGCGGGAGGGATAGCGCGGCGTCGCTCTGCCCGGCGGCGGGTAAGGAGAGCGCGACGGCGGCGGCGAGAGCGGTCCGACGAATCTGGGAAATAAGCATGACTCTATCGTATGTTAATTCCGGGATAAACGAAGACGATAATAGACCCAATAAGACTAGGAATAATTCAGTAGCTTCTCCTCGATCTCCGTCTGGGCGTGTCTAGATACGAGGGCATTGCACCGGATAACGTAAGGCACATGCGGCGCAATGCCCTTCGGTTATTGCCCTATGCTTGTTAATCAAACGGATGGCGCAGAATGATGGTTTGCGCGCGGTCGGGGCCGGTGGAGACGATGTCTATCGGGGTTTCGCTGATTTCTTCGATGCGTTTTATGTAGGCGCGCGCGTTGGCGGGGAGTTTTTTGTAGTCGGTGATGCCGATGGTGGATTCCTGCCAGCCGGGCATTTCGACATAGATCGGTTCGCAATCGGCGTAGGCCTCGGCGCCTACCGGGGGCGTAAGGCGCTCAACGCCGTTGCAGCGATAGCCCACGCACAGGCTCAGGGTATCGAGGCCGTCCAGTACGTCAAGTTTGGTGATGCACAAGCCGGACACGCTGTTGATGCGGTTGGCGCGGCGCAGGGCGACGGCGTCGAACCAGCCGCAGCGGCGCGCGCGGCCGGTGGTGGAACCGAATTCGTTGCCGCGTTTGGACAGGTGCTCGCCCATTTCGTCGAACAGTTCGGTGGGGAACGGGCCGGAACCGACGCGCGTGGTGTAGGCCTTGGTGATGCCGAGGATGTAATCGAAGCAGGCCGGGCCCATGCCGCTGCCTGTCGCCGCGCCGCCCGCGGTGGTGTTGGACGAGGTGACGTAAGGATAGGTGCCGTGATCCACGTCGAGCAGCGCGCCTTGCGCGCCTTCGAACATCACGCTCTTGCCGTTTTTCTGATATTGATACAGCAGTTCCGGCACATCCGCGATGAGCGGCTCCAGCCAGGCCTTCCAGAACATCGCCTCGTCCAGTACCTGCTGGAATGACACCGGCTCGGCGCGATAATAATTTTTAAGCATGAAGTTGTGGTAGTCCAGCACTTCGCCCAGTTTGGCGGCGAAGCGCTCGCGGTGCAGCAGGTCGCCCACGCGCAATGCGCGCCGCGCAATCTTGTCTTCATAGGCCGGGCCGATGCCGCGCCCGGTGGTGCCGATGGCCGCGCTGCCGCGCGCCTTTTCACGCGCCTGATCGAGCACGATGTGGTATTGCAGTATCAACGGGCAGGCCTCGCTGATTTTCAGCCGCGCGCGCGCCGGCACGCCTTTCTGCTCCAGCATGGTGATCTCTTCCAGCAGCGCCTTGGGCGAAAGCACCACGCCGTTGCCGATCAGGCATTGCACGCCGTCGCGCAAGACACCGGAGGGAATAAGATGCAGCACGGTCTTTTCACCGCCAATGACCAGGGTGTGCCCGGCGTTGTGTCCGCCCTGGAAACGCACCACGGCGGAGGCGCGGTCGGTGAGCAAATCCACCACCTTGCCCTTGCCCTCATCGCCCCACTGGGTGCCGATAATAACGACGTTCTTGCCCATTTAATCTGTTACCGGAAGCACGGCCCAAACGCCGTTTTGTTTTACCAGTGCGCGATCACACTGCATTTC
>JAMCTV010000049.1 GCA_023381235.1 Gammaproteobacteria bacterium | reverse complement strand
TTAAGCTGGATGGACCTGGGACGCGGCAGCAGCAGGGCATCCAGCGCCGCAGCCTTGGGCTTGATGAGCCAGAATTGATCCGCGTACTCATGGAATTTATCGAGCACGGTTTTGCCCCAGGCGCTGCCCGTTTCGCTCACGAACTCGTGGATTAACGAGTGTAAATGTTTGCGATGCGCCTCGAAGGCCGCGCCCTGCAGCCGGTGCGTATCTATGAGTTCTGCGTTGTGGCGCCCGGCGAAGCCGTTGGCGGTATCGAGTACATAAGCGAAGCCGCCGGTCATGCCCGCGCCGAAGTTGAGACCGGTGGCGCCGAGCACCACCACTTCACCGCCGGTCATGTACTCGCAGCCGTGATCGCCCACGCCCTCCACTACCGCCACGGCCCCGGAGTTGCGCACCGCGAAGCGTTCTCCGGCCAGCCCGGCTGCAAACAGCTTGCCGCCGGTGGCGCCGTACAGGCAGGTGTTGCCGATGATGGTGGTTTCACTGGTTTTAAAGCCGCTGTTACGCGGCGGATAGATTACGATCTTGCCGCCCGCCATGCCTTTACCCACATAGTCGTTGGCGTCACCTTCCAGAATCAGGTGCAGGCCGCCCGCGTTCCACACGCCGAAGCTCTGCCCGGCGCTGCCGGTGAGGCGCACCGTGATGGGCGCGTCGTTCATGCCCTGATTGCCGTGGCGGCGCGCGATTTCACCGGACACGCGCGCGCCGATGGAGCGGTTCACGTTGCGTATTTTGTAATTGAACACGCCGCCGCGCTTGTGTTCTATGGCCTCCAGCATGTCGCGCACCATCTGTTCGGCGAGTTCGCCTTTGTCAAACGGCGTGTTATTGGGCGCGGTGCAGTACTGCGGTTTGTGCCCCGGTACGCCTGCGTCGGACAGCAGCGGTGCGAGATTCAGGCGCCGTTGCTTGCTGGTCTCGCCGGGCAGGATACGCAGTAAATCGACGCGTCCGATCAGCTCGGCCATGCTTTTTACGCCGAGCCGCGCCAGCCACTCGCGCGTGTCGCGCGCCACGAAGCGGAAATAGTTTTCCACCATCTCCGGCAGGCCGATAAAGTGCTGTTTACGCAGCGCCTCTTGCTGCGTGGCGACGCCGGTGGCGCAGTTGTTCAAATGACAGATGCGCAGATACTTGCAGCCAAGCGCAATCATGGGCGCGGTGCCGAAGCCGAAGCTCTCCGCGCCCAGAATCGCGGCCTTGATGACATCCAAACCGGTCTTCAGGCCGCCATCGGCTTGCAGGCGCACCTTGTCGCGCAAATCGTTGGCGCGCAGCACCTGGTGCGTCTCGGACAGGCCGAGTTCCCACGGGCTGCCCGCGTATTTCACCGAGGTCAAAGGGCTCGCGCCGGTGCCGCCGTCGTAGCCGGAGATGGTGATGAGATCGGCGTAGGCCTTGGCCACGCCCGCCGCCACGGTGCCTACGCCCGCCTCGGCCACCAGCTTGACCGACACCAGCGCCTGCGGATTGATCTGCTTTAAATCAAAGATCAATTGCGCCAGGTCCTCGATGGAATAAATATCGTGATGCGGCGGCGGCGAGATGAGCGCCACGCCGGGGCGCGAGTAGCGCAGCTCGGCGATCATCTGGTTGATCTTTTCGCCCGGCAACTGGCCGCCCTCGCCGGGCTTGGCGCCCTGCGCGATCTTGATCTGCAACACCTCGGCGTTGACCAGATAAGTGGGCGTGACGCCGAAGCGTCCTGCCGCAACCTGTTTGATCTTGGAAGTCTTTTCGGTGCCGTAACGGCGCGGGTCTTCGCCGCCCTCGCCGGAATTGGAACGCCCGCCCAGGCGGTTCATGGCAATGGCCAGCGCCTCGTGCGCCTCGGGCGACAAGGCGCCGAGCGACATACCGGCGGAATCAAAGCGCGGCAGGATGGCCTCAACCGGTTCGACTTCGTCTATCTGGATAGGCGCGAGACCTTCGCGCGGCGTCAGCATGTCGCGCAGCATGGCGATCGGACGCTCATCCGCCAGTTTGGCGAACTCCAGATATTTTTCATAGTCGCCGTTCTTCACCGCGGCCTGCAGGGTCATCACCACGTCCGGGTTGTAGGCATGGTACTCGCCGCCGTAGATGAACTTGAGCAGGCCGCCTTGTTCGATGGGCTTGCGCGGGCTCCAGGCCACGCGCGCAAGCGCGCGCTGATCCTGCTCCAGGTCATCGAGGTTCGCGCCCTGCAGGCGGCTCACCGTGCCGGTGAAGCACAGGTTCACCACTTCATCATGCAGCCCGACCGCCTCGAACAATTGCGCGCCGCGGTAGCTGGCGATGGTGGCGATGCCCATCTTGGAGATGATCTTGTACAGGCCCTTCTCGATGCCCTTGCGGTAATTGGCCAGCACCTGCATCACGTCCTTGCCGGCGATCTCGCTGCTGCGGATCAGGTCGCGCAGGGTTTCGTAGGCGAGATACGGATACACCGCGCTCGCGCCGTAGCCGATCAGCACCGCGAACTGGTGCGGGTCGCGCGCGGTGGCGGTGTCCAGCACGATGTTGGCATCGCAGCGCAAGCCCTCGCGGATCAGGCGGTGGTGCACCGCGCCGGTGGCGAGCAGGGCGTGAATGGGGAGTTTGTCCTTGCCGATGTCGCGGTCGGACAGCACCAGTACCACCTTGCCCGCGCGCGCCGCGGCCACGGCCTCATTGCACACCTGCTCCAGCGCCGCGCGCAGCGTGCCGCCGGCGGGGTAATGCAGGTCTATGCGCGCGTGCGCATAGTCCGCGTCTTGCGCGCTAAGCAGCGCCTTGAATTGCGGCTCGGACAGCACCGGCGAGTCCACCGTGATGCGCTTGGCAAGCTCGGCGCTTTCCTCGAACAGGTTGCGTTCGCGCCCGAAGCAGGTGCCGAGCGACATCACGATTTGCTCGCGCAGCGGGTCTATGGGCGGGTTGGTGACCTGCGCGAACTGCTGACGGAAGTAGTCGTAGGGCGAGCGCACCTGCTGCGACAGCACCGCCATCGGCGTGTCGTCGCCCATCGAGCCGATCGCCTCCTGGCCGCTCTCGGCCAGCACGCGCAGCACCTCGTCGCGTTCTTCAAAGGAAACCTGGAACAGCTTTTCATAGATATGCTGCGTGTCGCGGCTCCACGCCAGACCGGACTCGCTGCCGGAGGTACTGGCGGGCAGGCGTTGCGCATGTTGCTTGAGCCAGGCGGCATAGGGCTGGCGGTTTTTCAATTGCTTGTCTATATCTTCGGGCAACAGCAGTTTGCCGGTGGCGGTGTCCGCCGCCAGCATCTGGCCCGGCATGAGCCGCCCCTTGGCGATCACCTCATCCGGCGCGTAAGCGTAAACGCCGATCTCCGAGGCGAGAGTGATGTGGCGGTCCTTGGTAATCACATAGCGCGCCGGGCGCAGGCCGTTGCGATCCATCACGCACGCCGCGTAGCGCCCGTCAGTGAGCACGATGCCCGCCGGACCGTCCCACGGCTCCATGTGCATGGCGTGGTATTCGTAAAACGCGCGCAGTTCCGCGTCCATGGTGTTGACGTTTTCCCATGCGGGCGGAATCAGGATGCGCATGGCGCGGAAGATATCCATGCCGCCCGCGATCAGGGCGTCGAGCATGTTGTCCAGGCTCAGGGAGTCCGAGCCGGTCATGGACACCAGCGGGCGCACGTCGTCCATGTCGGGGATGAGCGCGCTGTGGAAGGTATGGCTGCGCGCCGCCGCCCAGTTGCGGTTGCCCTGCAGGGTGTTGATCTCGCCGTTGTGGGCCAGATAGCGGAACGGCTGCGCCAGGCGCCACTGCGGCCAGGTGTTGGTGGAGAAGCGCTGGTGATACACCACCAGCGCGGAGGCGAAGCGTTCGTCGCGGAGGTCGGGATAGAACAGCGGCAGATTGGCCGGCATCACCAGCCCCTTGTAGGAGATCACCCGGCACGACAGACTGGGGATATAGAACGTGGCGTCGTCCACGCCCTGCGTTCCTTCGGCTCTGCTCAGGGCCTGCCCTGAGCTTGCCGAAGGGACATGCTTTTCGGCGCGGCGGCGCGCGATGTACAAACGGCGCTCGAAGTCACTCTCGGTGAGATCATCCGGCGCGTTGACCAGTACCTGCTCAATCAGCGGCAGGGTCTTGAGCGCCTGCGCGCCGCACGCCTCCGGGTTGATCGGCACGCTGCGCCAGCCCGCGACTGTAAGGTTTTCTTTTTGCAGTTCCGCACCTAGACGCGCGCGCGCTGTTTGCGCCAGCGCTTGGTCCTGGTTCAGAAATACCACGCCCACGGCGTAATTGCGGTTCAGCTTATAACCCAGTTCGCCCGCAATGGCGCGGAAAAACGCATCCGGCTTCTTGATTAATAAACCGCAGCCGTCGCCGGTCTTGCCGTCCGGCGCCACGGCGCCGCGATGCGACAGGCAGGCGAGCGAAGAGATGGCGGTGGCCACCAGCCAGTGACTGGCCTTGCCGTCCATCTGGGCAATCAAACCGAAACCGCAATTGTCCTTTTCGAACTCGGGGCGATATAGGCCGTTGCCGGGACGCTCTGTGGTGTGCATGATAGTCATTTCATAGTTAGACCTCAATCAGACCTAACTATCACATTCTTAAGACGTAAAGGGTCTAACAGTATAGCGCTACCCATGCTTCGGCTCAACGTGATGCGGCCTGATAATGCTCCGAATCAGTCCATCCTGGACTGCTCGGAGCACAGCAAAGTGAAAATGCGATTTTCACTTTCCTTCATTTTCAATGGCATTATGCCATTGAAAATGGCGCCAGAACCCTTCGCTTCGCTCTTCCCTGTGGCGCAAGGCCCTGCGGCCCACATTAGGGATTTGTCAGGAGGGTTGCTGGGGTGCGAATAAACGCTCGTATTCGGCGATGGCGTAGCGGTCGGTCATGCCGGCGATGTAGTCGCTTATCGCGCGGGCGCGCCCGGTTTTGCCCTGGACTTGCTCCAGCGCCTCGGCCTTGGCCGCAAACTCGGGCGGCAGCAGGCCGGGCTCGGCGTGAAACGCCTCGAACAGCGCGCGCAGAGTGCGCGCGGCCTTGTTGGTCATGCGCTGTACGCGGTAGTGTTTGTACAGATGCCTGCGCAGGAACTGTTTTAGTTCCAGGCTTTGCGCGCGCATCGCGTCGCCGAAGGCGATCAAGGGTTCGGCCAGGCGGCGCACGGCGTCGCTGTTTTCAGGTGAGGTGCGCTCGATGCGCGAGCGGCTGGTGTCCACCAGGTCCACGATCTGGGCGTTAATCATGCGCCGCACCGATTCATGGATGGCGCGCCGCGCCGGGAGCCATGAGTAGGATTTTTTGACCTGCTCGTACTGCGCGCGGAATAGTTCAACCTCGGCCAGTTGCTCCAGGGTGATGAGGCCGGAGCGCAGGCCGTCGTCCACGTCGTGGCTGTTGTAGGCGATCTCGTCGGCCAGATTGGCAAGCTGTGCCTCCAGACCGGGCTGCGTTTTATTCAAAAAGCGCGCGCCCAGTTCGCCCAGCTCCCTGGCCTTGGCGGGCGCGCAGTGCTTGAGTATGCCCTCGCGCGTCTCAAAGGTGAGGTTCAGGCCCTGAAACTCCGCGTAACGCTCCTCCAGTTCGTCCACCACGCGCAACGATTGCAGATTGTGTTCAAAGCCGCCGAATTCGCGCATGCAGTCATTCAATACGTCCTGGCCGGCGTGGCCGAACGGCGTGTGGCCGAGGTCGTGCGCCAGCGCGATGGCCTCGGCCAAATCCTCGTTCAACGCCAGCGCGCGCGACACCGAACGCGCGATCTGCGCCACTTCGATGGAATGGGTGAGGCGGGTGCGGAACATGTCGCCCTCGTGATTCACGAACACCTGGGTTTTATATTCCAGACGCCGGAACGCGGCGCTGTGCACGATGCGGTCGCGATCGCGCTGATACTCGCTGCGGTAGGCGGGCGCGGCCTCGTGATAACGCCGCCCGCGTGATTGAGCCGGATGGGCTGCGTAACGCGCCAGTGTCATGCGTGTGCGGGAATGTTGCTGCCGGACTGGCGCAGGGTCTCGATGAGCTTGTCAGCGGCGAAGTCCCCGGTCAGCACCGCCTCGCCGATGGACTTGAGCAGCACCAGCCTGAGCTTGCCCGCCTGGACCTTTTTGTCCACAGTCATCAGTTCCATGAAGCGCTCGACGCTAAGCACCGCGGGCGCGGCCACCGGCAGGCGCGCGCGCGCAATCAGGCGTACGATGCGTTGCAGATCGGCGGAGGTAATCCAGCCCAAACGGTGCGATAAATCCGCCGCGAGGGACATGCCCGCGGCCACCGCCTCGCCGTGCAGCCAGGCGCCGTAGCCCAAGCCCGTCTCTATCGCGTGACCGAAGGTGTGGCCGAAATTGAGCAGCGCGCGCACGCCGGACTCACGCTCATCTTCGGCCACCACCTCGGCCTTGTTGCGGCATGAGCGCTCGATGGCGTAGGCCAGGGTTGGGGCGTCACGCGCAAGCAGCTTGTCCAGGTTCGCTTCCAGCCAGTCGAAAAATGCCCGGTCACGAATCAGGCCGTATTTAATGATCTCGGCGAGGCCAGCACCCAGCTCACGTTCCGGCAGGGTGCGCAGGGTGTCGGTATCGGCGATCACGCAGCGCGGCTGGTAAAACGCGCCGATCATGTTTTTGCCCAGTGGGTGATTGACGCCGGTCTTGCCGCCGACCGAGGAATCCACCTGCGCCAGCAGCGTGGTGGGTATCTGGATATACGGCACGCCGCGCTGATACGTCGCCGCGGCAAAGCCGGTGAGGTCGCCGATCACCCCGCCGCCGAGCGCAATGAGCGTGACGTGACGGTCGCAGCGCTTCTGCAGCAGCGCATCGAAGATCAGATTGAGCGTGTCCAGCGTTTTGTATTGCTCGCCGTCGGGCAACACCAGCGTGTAGCACTCGAACTCCTTGAGCGCCGCGAGGGTCTGATCGAGATACAGCGGCGCCACGGTGACGTTGCTCACCACCATCACCTGCTTGCCGCCGATGTGGGACGCAAGCAAATCGCTGCGGCTCAGCAGGCCGCCGCCGATGTAGATCGGATAGCTGCGCGCGCCAAGTTCGAGTTTCAGGGTTTGCATGCAGTCATTATCTCAAAAAACAGTGCTACTCGTTACTCGCCACTGGATACTATTCCCAGGCGAGTGACGATTTCCTCCACCACGCTGTTCACGCCGCGCCCGCCGGTCTCGATTACGATATCGGCGATTTCACGGTACAACGGATCGCGCACGCGCAATAATTCTTCCAGCCGCGCGCGCGGATCAGGGGTGTGGAGCAGGGGACGGTGGCGGGTGTTGGCGGTGCGCTTCAAAAGCTGCTCGATCGGCGCATAGAGATAAATGACCCGCCCATGCTGCTTAAGCAGTATGCGGTTGGCAGGGTCCAGCACCGCGCCGCCTCCGGTGGCGAGCACCAGCGGTCCATGCTTGACCAGCTCCGCGAGCATCGCCGACTCGCGCGCCCGGAAGCCGGCCTCGCCCTCCAGTTCAAAGATAAGCGGGATGGCCGCGCCGGTGCGTTGTTCGATCTCGTGGTCGCTGTCGCGGAACGGCAGATGCAGGCGCTTGGCCAGCGCCTTGCCGAGCGTGGTTTTACCCGCCCCCATGAGGCCCACCAGAAAAAGATTGCCCGGCTTGGTCATGGTCGCTCTCGGCATCCTGCCTCACGCGACACTAGCACGTCCCTGTGCGCCGCCGGGGCATCTTTTACTTTCCGGTGCGGAAAATCAAGTAGCGGCGGCGTTTACTGCGCCAGGCCCAAGGTGTCTTGCAGTATCTTGGGGGTGACGAAGATCAGCAATTCAGCCTTGTCATCCGTGTTCTGGGTGCGTTTGAATAAAAATCCCACGTAAGGCAGGTCGCCGAAAAACGGCACCCGGTCCGAAATCGTGCGCGATGTGGCGGTATAGGTGCCGCCCAGCACCACCGTCTCGCCGTTATCCACTGCCACCTGTGTGCTCACCTCGCGCGTGTTGATGCTGGGATACAGGTTGCCGGCCAGGTTCACGGAGTCGCCTTGCGTGTCGCGTTTGACGGTGAGATCCATGATGATGTGATTGTCCGGTGTGATGAGCGGCTTCACCTTCAGGCCCAGTACCGCCTTGCGGAAACTGACCGTGGTGGCGCCGCTGGAGCTCGCCTCCAGATAGGGTATTTCCACGCCGTCCTCGATGGTGGCCTCCTTCTGATTGACGGTGACCACGCGCGGGTTGGAGATCACCTCACCGCGATTTTCGGCCTGCAGCGCGGACAGCTCAAGCTCCAGCAGGGTACCGAAGGGCAGCTTGGCCAGCGCCAGCGCGAGGGAGGGCCCCGTCACCGGCAGATTTACATTCAGTCTTTCGCTCTGTATCAATACAGGATTTGTGTCTCCGGTATTTCCAATAGCGGCGTTTCGGTTCAGCTCGGTGGTGCCCTCCAGCGTGCCGGAGGTGATGACTTTGCGCCCGTTTGTGGCATCGGAACTGGTGTCCCTATTTGCGCCAAAGCGGATACCCAGGTCCTTGCTGAACAGGTTGTCGGCAATGACGATGCGCGACTCGATCAGCACCTGACGCTGCGGGATATCAAGCGTGCTGACCAGTTTTCTCACCTCGACCAGCTTGTCGTCAGTATCCTGCACCAGCAGGGTGTTGCTGCGGTCATCCACGCTGACGTTGCCGCGCGGCGAGAGCAGTGAGTTTTCCTTGGCCTTGAGCAGAGCGGCCAGGTCCGCCGCCTTGGCGTAATTCACGTGTATGAACTCGGAGCGCAGCGGAGCGAGTTCGACCACCTGTTTCCGGGCCTCCATCTCCAGCTTTTCACGCGCCGCGACTTCTTCGATGGGCGCCACCTCCATCACGTTACCCGCCTGGCGCAGGCTGAGTCCCTTGCTTTTTAAAATGATGTCCAGCGCCTGATCCCAGGGTACGTTTTGCAGGTGCAGGGTAAGATTGCCGGTGACCTTGTCGCTGGTGACCAGATTCTGGCCGGTGAAGTCGGCGATAAGTTGCAGCACGGAGCGCACCGGTATGTCCTGGAAGTTGAGCGAGAGTTTCTCGCCGGTATAACCCGCCTTCTTTTTTTCCGCCACTTCCTGCTCGGTCTTGGTAACGGGTTTCACCTCGATGGTGAATATATTGTCGGCTTGATAGGCGAGATGCTCATATTCTCCTTGCGCGGTAATCGCCAGGCGCGTGTTGGCGCCCTGGCGTGAAGTCTCCACGATTTTTACCGGTGTGGCGAAATCCACCACGTCCAGTCTCCGCTCCAGGCTTTCCGGTACGCTGGTGTTTAAAAAGTCGGCGATGATCTTGCCGCCTTCCTGGCGCACGTCCACGCCGGTCGCGGGATCGGACAGTGACACGACGATGCGCGCCTCGCCTTTTTCGCCGCGGCGGAAATCAATATTGCTCAAGCTGTGCTTCGCAGCCGAGGCAGCGGGCGCCGCGGCCTTGGCCGCGCCCGCCACCGCTTCGACGCCGCTCGCGTCCAGGGTCAGATAGATATCGTTGCCTTCGCTGCGCGTTTCATAGGGCACCAGTTTGTCCAGGTTCACCACCACGCGCGTGCGCCCCTGGGCGCTGGCCACGCTGACGCTGCGCACCGCGCCCAAGCCGACGGTGTGAGAGCTTTTCGCCAGGTCTTGCGCGGTGTCGGCGAAATCCAGCACGATGCGCGCCGGATTATCTATGGTGAAGCTGAGCGGGGCGGGCGGCGGCGCGGACAGGCCGAGCTTGATCTGCACCTTGCCGCCGGGCAGCGTCGAACTGCTGATCTCCTGCAGCGTGAGGCCGCTCGCCGGCGCTTCGGACTGCGCCCAGGCGCCACAGAGCATTAGGCCGAGCGCGAACCCTGTCATGTAGCGCGCGCGCCGTGGAAGAAAAAGATTTTTTATATTGGATAGTATCAGGGTCATTTCTTCGCCCCCCCTTCGGTCGGTTCACTGAGTGCCATGGAAGCCGGACGTTCGATCCAGCCTCCCTGTCCATCGTCTACGATTTCAATCAAGTCGGTGCCTTGTTCGGTGATAGCTGTGATCTTGCCGTAATTCTGTCCCATGTAATTGCCCACTTGCACGCGGTGCACCGCGCCCTCCTTGTCCTGGATCAGAGACCACTTCTGGCCGTCGCGCGCCAGCGTACCCACCATGCGCAGGCTGTCCAGCGGGTAGTCTTCCAGTGGCTCCCTGGCGCGGTTGAGATCAGGCCGGAGCGCACCGTTTGCGCCGTCCGATGCGGCCGTGCTGAGTTTCGAAGGTGTGAACGGGTCGCGCAAGGCCGCCGTGGCCTCGTAACTGAAGCTGTCGTAGGTTTTGACCGTGGGCAGCGGTTCGATCGGCGCCGCAGACCGTGCCTTGACCTCATCCGCATAGCGGCGCACCTCATCCAAGTCATCGCCGCCGCAGCCATACAGCAGCAGGCAGAGCATAAGCATGGACGGGACGCGGACGTATTTCATGTTTTCTTGTCCTCCGCCTTGCCGTCGGGCAGCTTCGTTTCTTCCATGTAACGATAGGTCTTGGCGGTGATCTCCATGACCAGAGGGGCGGACGCTTCCGCGCCTTTCTTGGCGCTCTCTTTTTGCTGCGCCTGGGTAATGGAAATATCATGCAGGGTCACGATGCGCGGCAGCGCGGCGATGCCGCTGATGAAGTTGCCGAACTGGTGATAGCTGCCGGTAACCTTGATTTTGATCGGCAGTTCGGCGTAGAAATCCTTGGGCGCTTCCGCTTCGGGTTTGAACAATTCGAACTCCAGGCCGCTGGCGAGTCCGGTTTGCGAGATGTCTACCAGCAAACCCTCCACCTCGGTTTGGCTGGGGAGCTGGCGCAGCATGGCGCCGAAGGACTGTTTCATCTCCTTCATCTGCTGCGTATAGGCATCCAGATTGGCCGCCTTCATCTGCCTGGTTTCGAAGGTTTGTTTCAGCTCTTGCTCTTTGTCCTGGATTTGCGACAGCGCCTCCCACTGGCTGCGCGTGTCAAACCAATAGCCCGCTCCCAGCACGGCGATGCACAGCACGCCTACCGCGGCTGCCTTGGCGGGGTTGGGCCAGTTACCGATATTGTTGAAATCCAGTTCGTTGAGGTTCATGGCTTGCCTGTGGCGGAACCGGGTTTGGCTGGGCTCGGCGTAGTTTCCGCCTTTTCTTCCGGCTGCTTCTGGCTGACGCGCAGGATGTAGGAGGTGGCGCGCTGACCGTCCTGGTCATACGCCTGCGTCTGATCCAGGGAGGGCTGCTCCAGCCAGCCGGAGGTCTCCAGGTTGCGCATGAAGTTCGCCACCCGGCCGTTGGAGTCGGCGATGCCGGTCAGGGTGAGCTTGCCGCCTTCCTGCTTGATGTTGGTGTAATACACGCCGTCCGGCAGGGTGCGCACCAGATCATCCACCACATGCACTACCTCGGGACGGCTGCGTTGCAGTTCCTGGATCACCGTCATGCGCGCCAGCAGTTCCGCGCGCTGTTTCTCCAGATTTTTGATCTCGGCTATTTTTTTATCAAGCTGCGCGATTTCCTGGGTGAGAAAGCTGTTGCGCGCCTCCTGGGTTTCGATCATGCCGCCGATGTAGGTATGGATGTATGCCACGATTACTACGGACAGAAACGCGGCGAAGCCGGCGATCATGCCGAATTCGCGTTGCCGCTCTTTGCGCCGTTCCTCGCGCCAAGGCAACAGGTTAATGTGCGCCATGGCTAGGCAAAACTCCGCAGCGCGAGGCCGCACGCGATCATGAGCGAGGGCGCATCGCGGGTGAGCGCCTGGGCGTTCACCCGCGGCGCCACCGACATCCCGATGAACGGGTTGAACACCTCGGTGTGCGTGCCCACGGCGGACTCCACCATGCTCGCAATGCCGGGGATCATGGCATTGCCGCCCGCGAGCAGGATAGTGTCCACGCTGTGATACTGGCTGGAGGAATAAAAGAATTGCAGCGAGCGGTTGACCTGCTGCGCCAACGCCTCCTTGAATGGTTGCAGCACCTCGGTTTCGTAGTCGGGCGGCAGTCCTCCGAGCTTTTTGGCCTTGCCCGCCTCTTCGTAGCTCATGCCGTAACGGTTTTGTATCTCCTCGGTGAGCTGCTTGCCGCCGAAATTCTGTTCGCGTGTGTACACCAGCTTTAAATTATCCATCACGTTCAGGGTGGTCATGGTGGCGCCGATGTCAAACAGCGCGACAATGCCCGCCAGCCCGCGCGCGGGATTTTGCGCGGCCATCAGCGCCAGGATGTTTTCCGCGACATAGGCCTCCACGTCCACCACCCTGGGTTTGAGTCCGGCCAGCTCCAGCACCGCCACGCGCGCATCCACGTTTTCCCGGCGCGAGGCGGCCAGCAGCACGTTTACCGCGCCTTCTTCCTCTGCGGGCCCGATCACTTCAAAATCCAGATTGACTTCCTCCAGGGGATAGGGGATGTATTGGTCCGCCTCCACCTCGATCTGCGCGGCCATTTCGTCGTCCGACAGGTTGGCCGGCAGGGTAATGACCTTGGTGATGACCGCCGAGCCCGCCACCGCGACTGCGGCGTGCCTGGCGCCGGTCCTGGATTGTTTAATCGCGCGCTTCACCGCCTCGCCCACCGCCTCCACATCGCCCAGGGTCTTTTCCGTCACCGCGCCGGCCGGCAACGGCTCCACCGCGTAGCTCTCCACGCGATAGCGCTCGCCGCTCCTGGAAAGCTCCAGCAGCTTTACGCTGGTAGCGCTGATGTCCAGCCCAACCAGCGGGGGCTTGCGTGAGAACAAGGACAGGGCAGGGGGCTGCACGTAATGTTTTCCTTTATAAACTAATGCTTACATAGCATAGGTCGTTTAGTTTATTAGATACAAGCCGGAACCCTGTGTCAACATAAAAATAATCCTCCCCGCGTCGAGAAACCCTTATACTTGACACAATGTCTGTCCAGCCCGGCTTGTTATATGAGTCCGCTCCTTAAAAAGACCCTCGGCTTCATCCCCGCCGCCCTATATACCCTGCTGACCCTTGGCGTCGTGGCCCTGGCCGGCGCGTATCTCTATATCGCGCCCCAACTGCCCGCCACGGACCAGTTGACGGAGGTGCGCTTGCAGGTGCCGCTCAAGGTATACACGCGCGAAGGGAAACTGATCGCCGAATTCGGTGAAATACGGCGCATTCCGGTGCGGCTCAGTCAGGTGCCCAAGCAGCTGGCGCAGGCGGTGCTGGCCGCCGAGGACGACCGCTTCTACAGCCACCCCGGCGTGGATTATCAGGGGCTGCTGCGCGCGGCGTTCACCCTGGCCGCGACCGGCGAGAAGAAGCAGGGCGGCAGCACCATCACCATGCAGGTGGCGCGCAATTTCTTCCTGTCCAGCGAAAAAACCTTCCTGCGCAAGCTCAAGGAAATCCTGCTTGCCTTCCGCATCGAACAGAGCCTGAGCAAGGATCAAATCCTGGAACTTTATCTCAACAAGATTTACTGCGGCAACCGCGCCTATGGCGTGGCCGCCGCGGCGCAGTTTTATTACGGCGCGGAACTCAATCAGCTCACCCTGGCGCAGATGGCCGCCCTCGCCGGCCTGCCCAAGGCGCCTTCCAAATACAATCCCCTGGTCAATCTGGAGCGCGCGGTGGAGCGGCGCAACTACATCCTGGAGCGCATGGTCTCGCTCGGTTACATCAGCGAGACGGAATACCAGACGGCGCGCAGTGCGCCTGAAACCGCCGCGCGCCACAATCCGGAGATCGAGGTCGAGGCGCCGCACGTGGCGGAGATGGTGCGCGCCGAGATGGTGCGCCGCTATGGCGAGGCGGAAGCCTATACCGGCGGTTATGAGGTGTACACCACGCTCGATGCGCATCAGCAGACGGCGGCCAACCAGTCCTTGCGCGCCGCGCTGCTCGAATACGATCAGCGCCATGGCTACCGCAAACCGGAGGGCCGCGTGGAGATGAAAAAAGACGCCAGCAGCGCCGACTGGCAGGCGGCGCTGGAGGGCTATAGCGAAAGTGGCGGCCTGTTGCCCGCGCTGGTGCTGGAGGCGCGGGGGCAAACCGCGCGCGCGTACACGCCCGGCGAGGGCGTGGTGAACCTCACCTGGGCCGGGCTCGCCTGGGCCGCGCCCTATATCAATGAAAACCGCATCGGGCCGC
>JAMCTV010000048.1 GCA_023381235.1 Gammaproteobacteria bacterium | reverse complement strand
ATGCTGCTTGACGCGCGCGACGGCCTTTTCGTCCGCGATGTTGTCCAGCACGTCGCAGATCCAGCCCGCAAGCAGACGCGCGTCTTTTTCATTAAAACCGCGCGTGGTGATGGCAGGGGTGCCGATGCGGATGCCGCTGGTGACAAACGGCGACTGCGGGTCGTTTGGCACGGCGTTTTTGTTCACCGTGATGTTCGCCTTGCCGAGCGCGGCCTCGGCGTCCTTGCCGGTGAGGTTTTTGCTCACTAGGTCCACCAGGAATAAATGATTATCGGTGCCGCCGGAGACTACTTTATAGCCGCGCTCGATCATGGTGTTGGCCATGGCGCGCGCGTTGTCGAGCACCTGCTGCTGATAGGTCTTGAATTCCGGCGCCAGCGCCTCCTTGAAGGCGACCGCCTTGGCGGCGATCACGTGCATCAGCGGCCCGCCCTGGATGCCGGGAAACACGATGGAATTGAGCTTCTTCTCGATGTCCGGATTGGCGCGCGCCATAATGATGCCGCCGCGAGGGCCACGCAGCGTCTTGTGCGTGGTCGAGGTGGTGATGTCCGCGATATTCACCGGGCTGGGATACACACCAGCCGCGATAAGCCCCGCAGGATGCGCGATATCTACGAACAGATAGGCCCCCACCTTGTCCGCGATGGCGCGGAAGCGTTGCCAGTCCACCACGCGCGAATAGGCGGAAAAACCCGCCACGATCATTTTCGGTTTATGCTCCAGCGCCAGCTTTTCGACTTGGTCGTAATCAATCTCTCCGGTGGCGGGGTTGAGACCGTACTGCACGGAGTTATAAATCTTGCCGGAGAAGTTCACCTTGGCCCCGTGCGTGAGGTGGCCGCCGTGCGCGAGGCTCATCCCCAGGATGGTGTCGCCAGGGTTGAGCAGCGCCATGTACACCGCGGCGTTGGCCTGCGAACCGGAGTGCGGCTGCACGTTGGCGTAATCCGCGCCAAACAGTTTCTTCACGCGCTCGATGGCAAGCTGCTCGGCCACGTCCACGTGCTCGCAGCCGCCGTAGTAGCGTTTGCCGGGATAGCCTTCCGCGTACTTGTTGGTGAGCACCGACCCCTGCGCCTCCAGCACCCTGGGGCTGGCGTAATTCTCCGAGGCGATGAGCTCGATGTGATCCTCCTGCCGCTGGCTTTCCGCCTGCATGGCGTGCCACAATTCGTCGTCGAAGCCGGCGATTTTCATGCTTTTGCTGAACATGGGGTTCCCTGAAGTAAAAACTCTAAGAATAACCGATTTTTGCCCACATTTCGCGGAAATCGGTCAAAGCAGATTGGCGCAGTATTGAGATAAACTTAACCTGTCAAAAAATCAAGGGAAGGAGCCTCCTATGATGCAGCAAATGTACACGTGCCTGCAAAACCGCATCCCCGGCTGGGTCGTCTCGCTCATCATCGTGCTGATACTGTCCTGGTTTACCTTGAGTCCGGAAATCATGATGGCGGCGGGCGTGGGTTGGAGCCTGCTGTATTGGCTGGCTTCGCTGCTGTGGTGTTTCTTCAAGGCCTTGAGCGGCTCCAACGCGGGTGCGGAGCGGCAAGAGTGAAACCATCGCGCAGCGCGGTAATTGAAACCAGTAAAGGAACCATCCGTTTTGAACTATTGGAGACGGATGCGCCCAAGACCACGGAAAATTTCATCACCCTCGCCGGGCGCGGCTATTACGATGGCGTGATCTTTCACCGTGTCATCAAGGGCTTTATGATCCAGGGCGGCGACCCCACCGGAACCGGGCGCGGCGGCGACTCGGCTTGGGGCGGGCGCTTTGCCGATGAGATCAATCCTGCGGCGGAAGTCTACCAGCGCGGCTATAAGGCAGGCACGGTGGCGATGGCCAACGCCGGGCCGGACACCAACCGCTCGCAGTTTTTCATCATGCACGCAGACTACCCGCTGCCGCCCAACTACACCATCTTCGGACGCGTCACCGAAGGCCAGGAGGTAGTGGACGCCATCGCCTGCGTGGCGCGCGACCGCAGCGACAAACCCGTCGAACCGGTGGTGATGCAGAAGGTGAGCGTTACTTCATAACGGTTGGGTTTTCCACCAGGGCTTGCACCACCGCTGTCCACGCGGCTGCCAGATTGGCGCGGTTGTAACCGCCGCCGCCGAGGGCGAGCAGGCGTCCCGCGCAGCACTCCTCGGCAATCGCACACAGGCTCGCGGTGGCGCGGCGGTGCGCCTCGCGGCTGTAGCGCAGGTGGGTGATGGGGTCATCGGCCAGACTGTCCGCGCCGCATTGCAAGATAATAAATTCCGGGCGCGCGTCGCGCAGAAAGCGCTCCACGCGCGGCCAGGCGGCGAGGAAATCCTGATCGGTCGCGCCGGGTGGCAGCGGGATATTGAGTTTTGTACCTGCTGCCTTGCCTGTGCCGCGCTCGTGCGCCGCGCCGGTGCCGGGATATAAAGTGCGCCCGTCCTCGTGCAGATCGGCGATGAGCACCTGCGGGTCACCCTCGAAGGCGTAGAACACCCCGTCGCCGTGATGCGCGTCTATGTCCACGTAGGCGATGCGCTTGAGACCGTATTCCGCGCGCAAGCTCTCGATCACCACGCCGCAGTCGTTGAACACGCAGAAGCCCGCCGCCGTGTCGCGCCGCGCGTGGTGCAGGCCCGCGATGGGCACAAAGGCGCGTCGGCAGCGCCCGTCCATGATGCGGCGCATGGCGTCGAGCGCGGAACCGGCCACGCTGGCCGCGGCCTCATACACGCCGGGAAACGCGGGAGTGTCGCCGTAGTCGAGGAACCCGTGTCCGGTTTGTGATTGCGCCTTGACGCGCTCCACGTAGTCATGGGTGTGGAAGCGCTCGATTTCCTCTTGAGTCGCCTGCACCGGCACGCACACGCTGACGCGCCGATCCAGCCCCAGCCGCTGCGCTTCGTGCCAAAACGCATCCATCCGGTCAGGGCCGAACGGGTGGCCGTGGCCGAAGCCGTAGCGCGCCAGCGCCGGGCCGATGTACACGCACACTTTACTCATCGTGCCTCAGTCTAACACCCTTGAATATCTCTCCGCGGCAGTGCCGCGGACTCTCCAGCAATGGGGTTCCCAAAGGGGAGTGGCGCAGATCTCCCCTTTGGTCGCCCGCGCGGATTTAGTCCGCGCGGGCGAAATCATAAATAGTCGTTGACAGGCGTGCTTTATTTTGTTTTAGTAGCGCCACTTACAGTCACACAGGAGCCTTACACCCTATGTTACATACGCTTGAAGAACCTCCCGGTAGTAGTCCGCAGTCCAATTACCACCTCCGATGGGACAAACCTGTCCCCGCCGTTGAAAACCTGACGCTGCATGTCAATAAAAGCTTCCCCAACCGCTATCTCGCCATAGAAGGCCACAAGCTCTATCCCTTTACCGCGACTGCACCT
>JAMCTV010000047.1 GCA_023381235.1 Gammaproteobacteria bacterium | reverse complement strand
ATTTTTTCTTTTCCCTTGCTACTTGCTACTTGTCACTGCCTTCCGGAGTGGCCAAACCCGCCCGCGCCGCGCCGGGTTTCATTGAACTCACTCACCACCTCAAACTGCGCGCGCACCACGGGGAGCAGCACCATCTGCGCGATGCGCTCGCCGATCTCGATGGTGAACGGCGCCTGGCCGCGGTTCCAGCACGACACAAAAACCTGGCCCTGATAATCCGAGTCTATCAAGCCGACCAGGTTGCCGAGCACGATGCCGTGCTTGTGGCCGAGACCGGAGCGCGGCAACAGCACCGCGGCCAGCGCTTGATCGGCGATGTGGATCGCCATGCCGGTGGGAATCAACTGCGTCTCGCCCGGCGCGAGGGTGAGCGGCTTATCGAGACAGGCGCGCAGGTCGAGGCCGGCGGAGCCTTCCGTGGCGTAATGCGGCAAGGGAATCTCCTTGCCCAGACGCGGGTCGAGTATCTTAAGCTGGATTTTTTGCATGAAACCGTTCGGCCACCACGCTGATCAGTTCCCGCGCCAGACGTGATTTGGGTGCGCGCGGCAAATGTTTGCGTCCGCCTTCCCAGAACAGTTCAAGCTCGTTCTCATCGCTGTCGAATCCTGTACCGGCGCGATCCACCCGGTTGGCCGCCACCATATCCAGTTTTTTGGCGCGCCGCTTGGCATCGGCGTTCTGCTCCAGATTTTCCGTCTCGGCGGCAAAACCCACGGTGAACGGCGCACGCGCCAGCCCGCGCACGCTCTCCAGAATATCGGCATTGCGCGCGAGCGCGAGGTCAATCTTATCTCTGTCCTTTTTCATCTTCTGCTGCGCCGGCGCCAGCGCGCGGTAATCCGCCACCGCCGCCGCCGCGATGAAAATATCGCTCTCCCCCGCGTGCGCCAGCACCGCCTGCTGCATCTCCCCGGCGCTCACCACGTCCACCCGCGCCACGCGCTCCGGCGTGGCGAGGCTCACCGGCCCGCTCACCAGGGTGACGCGCGCGCCGGCCTCGGCGGCGGCCTCGGCGATGGCGTAACCCATCTTGCCGGAACTCCGGTTGCTGATATAACGCACCGGGTCCAGCGCCTCGCGCGTGGGTCCCGCGCTCACCAGCACGCGCGCGCCGCTCAATACGTTACTCTCAAACAATTGCGCGGTGAGTGTCACCATATCGAGTGGCTCCAGCATGCGCCCCGGCCCGGTTTCGCCACAGGCCTGTGAGCCTTCGGCGGGGCCAAACAGGTGTATGCCGCGCGTTTCTAAAATATGTTTATTCGTCTGGGTCGCCAGATTCAGCCACATCTGCTGATTCATGGCGGGCGCAAGCGCCAGCGGCGCGGTAGTGGCCAGACACAAGGTGCTGAGCAGATCGTCCGCGCGCCCGTGCGCCAGCTTGGCCATGAAATCGGCGCTGGCCGGGGCGACCAGCACCGCATCCGCCCAGCGCGCCAGTTCGATGTGCCCCATCGCCGCCTCGGCGTGGGCGTCAAACAAATCGAGGCGCACCGGGTGACCGGACAGGGCCTGCAAGGTAAGCGGAGTGATGAACTCGGTCGCGCCGCGCGTCATCACCACGCGCACCTCGGCTCCTGCCTCGCGCAGGCGGCGCGTAAGGTCGGCGCTCTTGTAGGCGGCGATGCCGCCGCTGATGCCGAGCAGAATGCGCTTGTTAATTAACCGTTTCATGGGCTAAAGTTTACACTAATCAAACGCTTAACGGGGAAATTCATGCCTATCACAGACTGGCCGGAGCAGGAGCGGCCGCGCGAGAAATTGCTGGCGCGCGGTCCCGGCGCGCTGTCCGACGCGGAACTGCTCGCCATTTTTCTGCGCACCGGGGTGCGCGGCAAGAGCGCGGTGGACCTTGCCCGCGAACTGCTCACCCGCTTCGGCGCGCTGCGTACTTTGCTGGAGGCCGGGCGCGTGGAGTTCTGCGAGTCGCCTGGACTGGGGGACGCCAAATATGTCCAGCCCCCGGCAGTGCTGGAGATGGCGCGCCGCCACTTGCAGGAAAATCTCACGCGCGGCGATGCGCTGACCAACATAGACGAGACCCGCGCCTATCTCACCGCCTGCCTGCGCGCCTATCGGCACGAGGTATTCGGCTGTTTATTCCTCGACAACCGCCACCGCGTGCTCGCCTTCGAGGAGCTGTTTCGCGGCACGCTGGACGGCGCCAGCGTGCACCCGCGCGAGGTGGTGAAGCGGGCGCTGGCGCACAACGCGGCGGCGCTCATCTTCGCGCACAACCACCCTTCCGGGGTGAGCGAACCGAGCCGCGCCGATGAACAGATCACCCTGCGCCTGAAGGAGGCCCTGGCGCTGGTGGACATTCGCGTGCTGGATCACTTCATCATCGGCGATGGGCGCGCCGTATCGCTGGCCGAGCGCGGTATTTTGTAATCGAGCCGCGCCTTGTGACAACCGGCGTTTTTTACTATAATGACCGGCTAAATCAAGCTTTCAGGGATTTTCGTCATGTCCAGAGTATGCCAAGTAACCGGTAAGCGC
The DNA here is from genome assembly GCA_023381235.1 of Gammaproteobacteria bacterium. Lineage (GTDB taxonomy): Bacteria > Pseudomonadota > Gammaproteobacteria > SURF-13 > SURF-13 > SURF-13. Next base: position 761 of record JAMCTV010000047.1, on the reverse strand, counting down.
CCGATGGCGGGCCATAACGTGTCGCACGCCAACAACAAGACCAAGCGCCGCTTCCTGCCCAATCTGCGCCACCATCGCTTCTGGGTGGAGAGCGAAAAGCGCTTCGTGCGCCTGCGCGTCACCACACGGGGCATGCGCACCATAGACAAGCTCGGCATCGAGCAGGTGCTGGCCGACATGCGCGCCCGCGGCGAACAGGTCTAGGAGATTAAATCATGCGTGAGAAAATAAAAATGGTCTCCAGCGCCGATACCGGCCACTACTACACCACCATGAAGAACAAGCGCAACACGCCGGACAAGCTGGAGCGCAAGAAATTCGATCCGGTGGTGCGCAAGCACGTGATCTACAAAGAGGCCAAGATCAAATAAATTCCATCAGGGGTTTCTCGGCACAAGGAAGTGCCGCAGAGAGCGAGGCCAAAACCGCGCTTTTGGCCTCGCGAGATGAAAAATTCCAGGGATGGAATTTTTCAGAATCTTAGGCAAAACCCGCCAACGGCGGGTTTTTTATTGTCCGGTGCGGGGGTACTTACTCAGGCTGGTTGTAGCGAGTAGCCGCGCAGCCTCTGGGCAAACTCCTGCAACGCCTGGATGCCGCTCGCCTCGGCCTGCCTGCACCACTCCTGCAGTGCGTGCAGCAGATGCTCGTGGGTGGCGGCGGAACGCTGCCAAATCTGCTGCAGGCGTTGCTTGTATTCATACACCGTATGCAGCGCCTGGCTGTGGCTCAGGGCGTGGGCCAGCGTAGATCGGAAGAGC
>JAMCTV010000046.1 GCA_023381235.1 Gammaproteobacteria bacterium | reverse complement strand
CGCGCCGCTGCACGTGGATGAAGTTGGCTTTCAGCTTATTGGATTCAGTATTGTGAGAGACTGGCAAGAGGTGGCCGCGCGGCCCGAAAATCAAAAGTACGTCGCCGCGCTGCACGCCGCCGAGGACGCAAACGCCATCCCGCGCGGGCTGCTGGTGCGGCTCGCTTATCAAGAGTCGCGCTTCCGCGCTGACATCATCTCCGGCGCGGTGCGCTCCAGCGCCGGGGCGCTCGGCATCATGCAGATCGTCCCGCGCTGGCACCCCGGCGTAGATCCGCTCGATCCCTTCGCCTCGATCACCTACGCGGCTGGCTACCTCGCGCGGCTCAAGCGCAAGTTCGACACGTGGGAGAGGGCGCTGCAAGCCTACAATTGGGGGGAGGGCAACCTGTCGCGCTGGCTGGCGGGCGACATCCAAACCATGCCGAGCGAAACGCGCAACTACTCGGCTCAGATACTCGCCGATCTCGGTACCGGCGGGGTGTACGTGTGATGAGCCGCGACGTGTTGATTATCGCAGCCATTGTCTTTGTCGCCGGAGTCGCCATCTTCGGCGCACGCGCTGAGGCCAGCGCCGCCGACGGCATCCCGCCCGGTTTCCGGTTCGATCCGCTCCTGGGCGGCTACACCAAAACCAACCCGGACGGGTCGCTGGTGTACCTCTTCTGATGAGCAAGAGCATCTATTTCGGCGTAGGCGTCGGCCTGGTGGCGGTGGTGGCCGTGGTGTACCTCACGCGCCGCGCCGGTGCTGCTGTCGCGGACGCGGCGGCTGTGGTGGGTGACAAAATCAATCCCTATAGCAGCAACAATTTCCTATATGACGGCGTCATCGGCGGTGCAGGGCGCGCCCTCTCTGGTGATTCGAGCTGGTCGCTCGGCAGTTGGATTTACGATCTCACCCACCCGGAGCGGACGCCGTGAGCCTCGCCACGCTGCTGCTGCCCTCACTGGTTCCCGTCCTGGCCGACGGCGTGCGCGGCCTGTTCGCGCGCCTCACCCAGGGCAAGGGCGCTCAGCCGCAAACCGTGGCGGAGGCCATTCAGCTAATGAACGCCCAGGTTGGGCGGCTCCAGGCGCTGGCGGCGCTGGACGCCCCCGTCGGCAACATTTCCCGCTGGGTCGCCGATCTCCGCGCCAGCTTTCGCTACCTCGCCGTGGGGTGTATTCTGGCCGCCACCGGCGTGGCCGTGTTCGTGGGCGTTGAACCCGCCGCGCTCGCCGTGCTGCTTGATCTCTCCGGCGCTTCGATGAGCTTCATCATCGGCGAGCGGATGTACTTGGGGTTGCGCGCGCGATGATCGGCGCGCGATGATCGAGATCGGGGTTATCGTGCTGACAGCCATCGTCAACGGGGCAGTCATGTGGGGCGTTGTGCGGACAGAACTGAAGTACATGCGGCGCGACGTTGACCGCGCGCACAAGCGCCTGGACAGGCTCAACGATCAGCGGTTGATCAAAAAGTAAGAGTCACGGCCATCTCGCCGTCTATCAAGAACACGCAGCGCGGACTGTACCGGTAGCTGTACTGCACCGTGTTCAGGATCACGTGCTGAACCAGTTCTTTGCTGCTGCTGCATAGCGCGGCGGTGCTCTTGTCCTTCCATCCGCCTACCAGGTCGCCGGTGTACTCACGGTTCAGTTTGCCCTGAAGCGCGCGTTCCCCATTGATCGTCACGGTCAGGGTGTTGGTGCGCTGAACTGTCCAGCCGTTGCTGTCGTCGCGTGTCTCGATTGCTCCGGCGATTACCAGCAGATCATCAGCGCCGGCCAGCCTGAAATTTTGTGTGGGTGATTGGCTGTAGTGCGATTGAGTCGACGCGCAGCCCGCCGCCAGCAGCGCCATCGCCGCAAGTAGTAGCTTCTTCATTGTTGGTTCCCCTTGGTTGGTAAAGTAAGCCGCTCCATTATCCGCCGCCCTGGTGCTTGGTCGGCTTGCCGTCCGGATGGCGCGAAACGCGCCCCACCCACTCGGCTCCGTCGTAGCAGAGCGGGAAGTACACCGATCTCTTCGTCCAGACCGTGAAAGCGCGTCCTTGGGTATTGCCATAGCCGGATGAGAGTGCCTTCGCCATGTCGGCCTCGGTCATGGTGTTTGCTTCCACGTCATCCCACGCTTCGCCGTTTTCTTCCAGCGCCTCGTCCAGCATCATCTTCCAATTTTTCATCGTCAGTTCCTTTATTCGTGTTGACCCGCGCCATTATCGCCTGAGCCGGGGATACCTGCCAAGCGATGCGCTCCCAGCGGTCACGCTCCGCCGTCAGGCGCTCGACCTCGCGCTCCAACCCCGCTACCTGCTGGCACCGCCAGAATAAGCCCGCCAGCTCGCCGCTGGTGAATCCTCTGCGCCAGCAGGGGTGATAGAGCAATCCGTCCCGCCCGAAGCGCCAGCCGCGCCAGGCGCGCCCCAGGAGCGCCTCAGCGTCGCCGGTGGCGTAAAGTGTGAGCAGGCGCGCCGCCGCGCGCGGGATGCGCGAGAGGCCACGACGCCAGCGGCTGAGGGTTGAGCGGTTGACGCCGGTGAGGTCAAGAATTTCGGCGTCGAAGAGTAAATCAAGGAAATCCATATCCATCCCCTTATTATTGAAAGGGGTGGATTATAGATTTAAAGTGTTTTCAGGGTGACGTCTTGACTTCGTATAATGTATACATAGTCGTGGACTCTCTGTGCCGTCTCCAGCAGGGCAGGGGACGCGGCCAAGGCCATGACCGCCGCGGCTTTGCGGCCAAGTATCTCGGCGACGTGCCGCCACATCGTTTTCACCTCTTTGCATTTTGCACGCTCAGCCTCGGTAAGAAGCAGGACTGGCGCGGCTTCGGGTTTGAT
>JAMCTV010000045.1:10434-12377 GCA_023381235.1 Gammaproteobacteria bacterium | reverse complement strand
TGAGATGATTCCGGTGCTGGAGGCGGTGGCCAAGTCGGGCCGCCCGCTGCTGATTATCGCCGAAGACGTGGAAGGCGAAGCGCTCGCCACCCTGGTGGTGAACAATCTGCGCGGCGTGGTGAAGTCCTGCGCGGTCAAGGCTCCCGGTTTCGGCGAGCGGCGCAAGGCGATGCAGGATGACATCGCGGTGCTCACCGGCGGCAAGCTGATTGCCGAGGACCTGGGCCTGAGCCTGGAGAAGGTGACGCTCTCCGATCTCGGCACCGCCAAGCGCGTGAGCATTTCCAAGGAATACACCACCATCATAGACGGCGCAGGCAAGCACGCTGACATCCAGGCGCGCGTCAAGATGATTCACTCGCAGATCGAAGAAGCGACTTCCGATTACGACAAGGAAAAGCTGCAAGAGCGCGTGGCCAAGCTGGCCGGCGGTGTGGCAGTGATCAAGGTCGGCGCCGGTTCCGAAATCGAAATGAAGGAAAAGAAGGCGCGCGTGGAAGATGCATTGCACGCCACCCGTGCGGCGGTCGAGGAAGGCGTGGTGCCGGGCGGCGGTGTGGCCCTGGTGCGCGCGCGCAAGACCATCGGCAAGCTGAAGGGCGATAACGAAGACCAGAACGTCGGTATCAGCATCGCGCTGCGCGCCATGGAAGAGCCGCTGCGCCAGATCGTGCAGAACGCCGGTGCGGAAGGTTCCGTGGTGTTGAACAAGGTCGCCGAGGGCAGCGGCAACTTCGGTTACAACGCCGCCAACGGCGAATACGGCGACATGATCGCCATGGGTATTCTCGATCCGACCAAGGTGACGCGCACTGCATTGCAGAACGCGGCCTCCGTGGCGGGCTTGATGATTACCACCGAGGCCATGGTGGCGGAACTGCCGAGCGACAAGCCGGAGCCCAGGGACATGGTCGAGCCGGGCGGCATGATGTAAGCCAATTGAAATAGAGTTGTTTACGCTTGGAAGCCCCGTCTGGAAACAGACGGGGCTTTTTTTTGCGTAAGATTCGGTAAGATGGTGGCATGACGATCCCGCTACCCCCCATACTGAGCGAGACGCTGCAACGCGACTGGAACGCCTATCTGGAGTCGTGCGCGCGCGCGAACGTGCCTCTTGCTGTGGAGCCGGAGCTGGTTGCGGCGCTTAAGCAGGTATTCGCGTGCAGCGAATTCGCCGCACGCACCTGCGTGCGCGAGCCTGCCCTGCTGCACGAGCTGATACAAAGCGGCGATCTGCACGGCATCTATCCTGTTACTCGCTATCAAACGCAGCTTCAAGCCCGCCTCGATCAGATTCAGGATGAGGACGAACTGGGCGCGCGCCTGCGTCAATTCCGCAGGCGCGAAATGCTGCGCATCGCGTTCCGCGATTTGGCGGGCTGGGCGGAGCTGGGTGAAGTCCTGGGTGACCTGTCGCGTCTGGCCGAGGCGTGCGTGGACGAGACGCTCAGGCACTTGCATCATGCACACTCCGCACAGTACGGCGCGCCCGTGAATCATGAGGGCGCGCCGCAAGCGCTGGTGGTGCTGGGCATGGGCAAGCTGGGCGGCGGGGAGCTTAATTTTTCCTCCGATATTGATCTCATCCTGTGTTACCCGGAAGACGGGGCCACGCGCGGCGCGCGCTCCATCAGCAACGAAGAGTATTTCACCCGCCTCGCGCAGCGCCTGATTCATGCGCTCGACGCGCCGACCGGGGAAGGCTTTGTGTTTCGCGTGGACACGCGCCTGCGCCCGTTCGGTGAGAGCGGGCCGCTGGCGGCGAGCTTCGAGGCGCTGGAAGATTACTATCAGATGCATGGGCGCGAATGGGAGCGCTACGCGCTCATCAAGGCGCGGGTGATCGCGGGCGACCGCGCCGCGGGCGCGCGCCTGCTGAAAAATTTGCAGCCGTTCGTGTACCGCCGTTATCTGGATTTCGGCGCCTTCGAGTCGCTGCGCGA
>JAMCTV010000045.1:0-10424 GCA_023381235.1 Gammaproteobacteria bacterium | reverse complement strand
TTCGCGCAACAGCTTGATGCGGCGCAGCGCTTCGGCGGGATCGGCGTAACCCTGCTCGCGCAAACAAGCCAGCGCCTCGCCTTGCTCCATGTCTCCGCTCCAAAGACGCTGCGCGAAATGAAGCGCCTCATCGCGCAGGAGGTGGCGCGCAAAAACCTGAGCGGCAACATCAAGCTGGGGCCGGGCGGCATACGCGAGGTGGAGTTCATCTGCCAGGCGCTGCAACTGGTGCGCGGCGGACGCACAGCCGAACTGCGCGCGCCGTCCACGTTGTGCGTGCTGGAACGCTTGCGGGCGCTTGAGGTTTTACCCGATTACGCCGTGACGGAATTGCGCGCGGCCTATGTGTTCCTGCGCCGCGCGGAAAATCATCTGCAAGAGATCGCCGACGCGCAAACCCACGCCCTGCCGCAGGATGATCTGACGCGTGCGCGTATGGCCTTTTCCCTGGGCTATGCGGATTGGGAGGCTTTTTCAGGGGCGCTGGACGGGCAGCGCGCGTGTGTGCAAAACCACTTCGACCAGGTGTTTACCGCGCCGCAACTCGCCGCCGGGGGAGAGGTGCAGCCCGCGCAGCGTCTTTGGAGCGGAGACATGGAGCAAGGCGAGGCGCTGGCTTGTTTGCGCGAGCAGGGTTACGCCGATCCCGCCGAAGCGCTGCGCCGCATCAAGCTGTTGCGCGAAGGTTATACTCATCGTTCCCTGAGCGAGACCGGGCGCAAGCGCCTGAACCGGCTCATGCCATTGCTCATCAATGCCGTGGCGGCCCTGCCGCCGGATACCGAACGCACCACGGCCCTGGTGCGCGTGCTCAATGTGATAGAAGGCATTGCGCGCCGTAGCGCCTATATCGCGCTGCTGAGCGAGCACCCGCTTGCGTTGTCGCAACTGGCGCGGCTGTGCGCCGCCAGCCCGTGGATCGCCTCCGAACTGGCGCGTCATCCGGTGCTGCTGGATGAATTGCTCGATGCGCGCACTCTGTATGAGCCGGTGCGGACGGCTCAGATACTCGAAGAGTTGCGCGCCGCGCTGGGTGGGATAGAAGAGGCCGACATCGAGCAGCGCATGGACCGGCTGCGCCAGTTCAAGCAGGCGCAGGTGCTCCATACCGCCGCGGCGGACATTGCCGGAAAACTGGACCCTGCGGCGGTGAGCGGGCAGTTGAGCATCCTCGCCGAGGCGTCGCTTGCCGCCGCGCTAGACATGGCGTGGGGAGAGACGGTGAAGAAATACCCCCCCCCCCAAGGAGGCGGATTTCGCCATCGTCGGTTACGGCAAGCTCGGCGCGCGCGAACTCAACTACGCCTCCGATCTGGATTTGATCTTTCTCTACGACGCCGTGGAGCAGAATGGCGCGGACAGCGGCGCATTTTTCGCGCGCCTGGCGCAGCGCGTCATCCGCATCCTCAACGCGCACACCGCGGCGGGCGTGCTGTATGAGGTGGACGTGCGCCTGCGCCCGGACGGCGCATCGGGCTTGCTGGTGAGCAGCATTGCCGCGTTCAGCGACTACCAGCGCAGCCGTGCCTGGACCTGGGAGCATCAGGCCCTGGTGCGCGCGCGCGTCGTGGCGCAGCGCGGCGGCGGTGTGTTGATGCAGCGTTTCGACGCGCTGCGCGCGGAGATTTTAGGCCGGATGCGCGATGTGGACGAATTGCGCCGCGAGGTGCGCGCCATGCGCGAGCGCATGCGGCGCGAACTGGGCAGCCGCGAGGCCGGGTTGTTCGATCTGAAGCAGGACGCGGGCGGTATCGCGGATATCGAATTCATTGTGCAGTACGGCGTGCTGGCCTGGGCTCACGCCCATGCCGATCTGGCGCAGGCAAGATCGGTCACGGATCTGCTGGAGCGGTTTGCGCATCACCGGCTCATGGCGGCGCCCGATGCGTCGCGCCTGGGCGAGATTTACGACCATTACCGGCGCGAAATCAACCGCTCTGCCCTGCAACAGCGCCCGGTGCGCGTCCCCGCCGCGCCGTTCGCCGCCGAACGCGCCGAGGTGGTGTGCCTGTGGCGGGAATGGCTGGAGCCGGGCTAACGTGCTTTCCTAATCGAAGGCGTCAGCAGATTGCTTTCTTCTTTGGCGCGGGGCGCTTTATCCGTACTCCCTTATACGGCTGCAGCAGTTGATCCAGGCTGCGGCACATCGCATCGGGCAGTTCATTCTGCGCCGCCAACTCAAGCAGTGTATCTACAAGGGCACGCGCGGCGGGGGAGGCCGCGTGGTAACGCTGCGCCATCTGTATCACTGGCTTTTTCAAGGACGACGCATAGCCGGCCCCCTCTTCGCGCACGTGATCGCCGGCTTCCCGTTCCGCTTCCCTGAACAATTCGGACAGGCGCATTCCCAGGAAGTGCGCGACCTTCTCCAACACGATGGGGCTATATCCCTGTTTTCCGCGCTCCAGCCGGGACAGATTGGCCGGGTCGAGTCCCACTGTATAAGCCATATCCGCCAGCGTCAGACCGCGCAACTGCCTGAGACGGCGCAGGGCTGCTCCAAGGTTAATGCGCGCTATTTTCATGTCGCGGACTGTGCCAGTTGCCTGCGCCGAACGCAAAGCGCGAAACGCAAAAACAGCTTGAATTAATTTGCGTTTAACGCAAACATAGGAGGTTCTTGGGAGATGGGGACGTGGCACTGGGGGCCTTCCTGATGATGGCAGTTAGCCAGCCGCTGGTGGTGGCGGTGATTGTTCCGGACACAGCGGCGCCGTACCAGGGCGTTTTTGCCGAGATCGTCAAGGGTATCGAAGCGGAACCCGGCGTGCGCGCGCAGCGCTTCGTGTTGCGCAACAATCTGCCGCGTCTGGCGGAGTGGCTGGAGCAGCAGGAGAGTCATGGCGCGGCGGCGGTCATCGCCCTGGGTTGGCGCAGCGTGGCGGCGGTGCGTGGCTTGCGCACCAGGCTCCCGGTGATTGTGGGCGCGGCGATATTAAATCCACGCTGGCAGGAGGAAGGTCTGTCCGGCATCACCCTGCGCATTCACCCCGGCTTCATGCTGCACCGCCTGAGCAGGCTGGCGCCGGAGGTAAAGCGCGTGCACGTGATGCATGACGCGGCGAGTCACGCCTGTCTTGTGGAGGAGATGCAGACGGCGGCGGCGCGTCATGGCATCGAGCTGTCCCTGTATCCGGTGTCGAGCGCGCCCGGGGCCCGGCTGCGAGCCTACCGGGCGTTACTCGATCAGTGCCTCACGCGCCACGACGCGGTTTGGCTGTGTGAGGAAGCGGTGGGTGGAGAACAAGACCTGATCTTGGCGATGCTGCTGGAGGCGGCGTGGGACAGCGGGCTGGTGGTGTTTTCCGACAATCCCGCGCACGCCAGGCGCGGGGCGTTGTTTGCGCCGCTGCCCGATTACGCGCGCCTCGGCGGACAGTTGGCGCGCATGGCGCGGCTGCGCGTGAAATACAGGACTCCATCCGCAATCATTCCGCTGGCCGAGGCGTCGCTGTTGATCAATCTGCGCATGACGCAACATCTGCGCGTACCCGATGTGTCCTCGCTTCAGACGGGGCTGCAATCCGCGCCGGGCGGTCTGGTGGTGCTCCCGCCGTAACGCCGGTTCCCTGTAGCCCTAGTGTAGTGCGGTATTCAGTTTGGGACTTATAAAGTCCGGTTTGGCGCCGCGGTCCAAATCCCCCGGCCGTTCGACAAGCTCACGGCCACCCCCCTTTTAAAGGGATTTATATACTTAACTACCTAAAACGCCACCACCCGCCACGGCGCTTTCAGGGCTAAATCGGCGAACGATAAACGCACTCGGAAGTCCTCATCCAATGTAGGGGCGTTGCGGCCAACCCTCCAGATCGTATCCTTTGCGTCCGGGTTGTACTGGTCTTGAAATACCCCGCTCGGGATGCAAGCTATCTTTACCTGTTTCAGCAATGACCCCTTGGGTTCATCTTTGTATACGTACTTAACAATTATCGTCACCGTCTGCATTTTTACGCCGGACCGTTCAATGAACGTCGGCAAGCCACCCTTGACGGTAACGACCCTTCCGGCCCTTAACTGCCTCACTTCCATTGACGTTTGCGACATTTGAATCGTGGCCGTGTTGCCGTCTTTTTCAGCCTTCGAGTCAATCATCAGGGCAACTTCTGTTTCCCTATCTGGCAGGAATACGAGCGCCGCCCGTTTGTAATCAATTTTCCCATACAGGCGAATATGCACTCGTGAAAGACCGAGAAAATCCAACGCCTCGCGGGTAATATCTTCGGCCACGTCGGCCGGTAGATCGGTTTCCTCGCGGAAAATCTTGACCGCCTCTTTGTGATAGTCGCGGATTGCCCGGACAACGAGGCGCAAGCAGGATCGTTCTACTTCTTCAATTTGAAGTGACATTGGTACGAGCTTGTGCAAGTTTGGCGTATTTCTTCAATCGCTCGATGCCAATGTATTTTCTCTTGAGTTTTCGTGCAACGGCTGTCGTGGTTCCAGAACCAACGAACGGATCAATTACCACGTCGCCTTTGTCGGATAAGAGGCGTATCACGCGCTCTGCCAGCATTTCTGGGAACTCGCACTCGTGCCGACTATTGCGCTGGACTGAGCGTATGTTCCAAACACCGCGCGATCCCCACTCGGCCCATTCGCCTTTTCGCAAACGATCCCTGTCAACGTCCACGATTCCGGGTTTCCAAAAAATGTATAGGTGCTCGAACTCATCGACTGCGCGGTATGAATTGCTGTGCCACCGACTGTTGGCCCAACATGGGTCTTTATGCCAAATGCGATGGTCATACAGATACAGGCCGGCCTCCATTGCCCAATCCTGCAACATGCCACCGATCAAAAGCACCCTTGTCCCAGCCGTTCCCTTGCCACCGCGGACATTGTTGTGTTCGGCGCGACGTTGAATTGTTTGTTCGCTGCACCCGAGCATGCGGGCCAGTTCATCTCGACTTGCCTTGGGGTGTTTCTTCTTTGCCCGAAGAACATCCTCGCGCGTTACCGGTGACTTTTTATTGCTAACATTGTTTGCCATGTAGCGCGGCATATCAGGATCAACAAAGCACAGAATGTCAGCAATATTGATTACCATAAACGCGCCTTCTTTCATGACGCGAGCATGTTCCTTGATGACGCCCCGGACCAGGTTTTGCCAATCCTGAAAGGTCAGATGCGCTTCATATTCCTTCCCCACGAAATACGGCGGCGACCAGAAACTGAGATCGACGATACCGGAAGGCATTAGTTGGAGAACTGTTCTGGCATCTCCAACGTGTATCTTGTTCAACCAAGTATTAGAAGGAGAGGAGGGGCGGTACGACAGAACCACATCCGCAATGTTATCGAGCAGAGGCATATCTAGACTCATGCGATCAACTCCTTATAGGTAATCCCGCGCCCTACGGTGGCATCTACGAAGCTGTCAAGCCTGTCGATTGTGTGACGCTGTACGTTACCATCATTTAAGCGAAAAGTGAACTCATCCACGTAGCGGCCAAGGTGCTTGTCGCTGGTATGGTGATAGACGCCATGCAGCCCACGTTTCAGGATCGCCCATACGCTTTCCACGCTGTTCGTAGTCACGCCACCCTTGGAGTATTCGCCCACCCCGTGGTTGATCGCCTTGTGGCCGTAGAAGATGCCGCCGAGTCCGCGATAGCCCGCGTGTTCGTCCGTGTGGAGCATAGAGCCGGTTTCGACGTTCTCATGGACGGTTCTGTGCAGAGTGTTGGTATCTGTGCCATCAACCGGTTTGGCAATCGTGCGGCCCCCACGCTCACGCATGCCAACCACGGCGGTTTTGCCGACCATGCCGCGACCGGCACGCAGCTTTTTTGAGCCGTGCTTGTTTCTCTCTTTGCCGCCGACGTAGGTTTCGTCTATTTCGACAATGCCCCGCAGCATGGTCATATCGTTGCCGCAAGCCTCACGGAGCCGTTGCAGCACGAACCACGAGGATTTCTGAGTGATGCCGATTTCCTTGGAAAGTTGCAACGAGGAAATACCCTTGCGCGACGTGACCAGCAGATACATCGCGTAAATCCATTTGTGCAGAGGGACATGACTCCGCTCGAATATCGTGCCAGTGCGAATAGTGAAATCAAATTTGCAGGAATTGCAGCGATAATAGCCGCCCTTTCGCGTGGTGATCCGTTCCCCGCTCTTACAGGTCGGGCATTTCGCGCCCTTCGGCCAGAGCCGTCCTTCAAGATACTTGCGGCCAGCTTCGGCATCTGGGAACATCTTGAAAAGCTGGAAGGTGCTGATAGTTACTTTGTCATTCATGACTCGCTCCTTGAATATAGCCTAATTATCCGCCAAATAGTCGAGGGAGTCAAGTATATAATTCCCCTTTTAAAGGGGGGTCGAGCGTAAGCGAGGGGGGATTTGTCTTCAAGGGGGTCGAGCGTACCTGACGATCTCTGATTCGACTAAACCCGCTGAGTGAGGCAAAATAACAAGTTTGCGTGTGACTGCAAGGTATAGTTAAGGAGAAGTTGGCATGGCGACGATGGACGACCGCGACGGCGTCATCTGGTTTGACGGAAAAATGGTTCCCTGGCGCGAGGCCAAGGTGCACGTGCTCACCCACACCCTGCACTACGGCATGGGGGTATTCGAGGGTATCCGCGCCTACGAGTGCGAAAAGGGCACGGCCATTTTCCGTCTCGATGCGCATCTGGATCGTTTGTTGCGCTCCGCACACATCCTCGGCATGCCCATGCCGTATGACAAGGCCACCCTGCATGCGGCGACCTGCGCCGCAGTGCGCGACAACAAGCTGAAGTCGGCCTATATCCGTCCCATGTGTTTCTACGGCTCGGAGGGCATGGGTCTGCGTGCGGACAACCTTAAGGTGCACGCCATCGTGGCGGCCTGGACCTGGGGCTCGTATCTGGGCGCGGAGGGCATGGAGAAGGGCATCCGCATCAAGACTTCGTCGTTCACGCGCCATCACGTCAATATCACCATGTGCAAGGCCAAGGCCAACGGCAATTACATGAACTCCATGCTCGCGCTGCGCGAGGCGCTGTCATGCGGGGTGGACGAGGCGCTGCTGCTCGACGTGGACGGCTACGTGGCGGAAGGCAGCGGCGAAAATATCTTTATCGTGCGCGACGGCGTGATCTGCACGCCCGATCTGACCTCGGCGCTGGACGGCATCACGCGCGACACGATCTTCAAGCTCGCCGCCGAACTGAGCATCGAGGTGCGCGAAAAGCGCATCACGCGCGACGAGGTGTATATCGCGGACGAGGCGTTTTTCACAGGCACCGCGGCCGAAGTCACGCCGATCCGCGAACTGGACGGAAGAAAAATCGGCAACGGCGGACGCGGTCCCATCACCGAGCGTTTACAAAAGCTCTACTTCGACCAGGTGCACGGACGGCGCAATGAGTATCCCGCATGGCTGACCTGGACTTGATACAAGGACGCGAACCGTGGCGCAGAACGTGGAAAAATCACAATACTTGGAACCCAACGCGAAAAATCTCTATGAGGTGACGCGCGCCGATCTACCTTTGCACTGCCCGATGGAGAGCATGAGCCTGTGGAACTCGCATCCGCGCGTGTATTTGGCCATCGAGGCCACCGGCAAGGCCAAGTGCCCGTATTGCGGCGCGGATTACGTGCTGAAGAATTGATGTCCATTCCCGCTCTCCATGCGCGCCCCCTCTCCCTCGCGGGGAGAGGGCTGGGGAGAGGGGGAAATTGATCTCATGACCACCTGCTGGCTGCTGAGTGAAGACAAGGCGGGCATGGTGAACCAGTGCCTGGGGCTGGCTGAGGCGCTGGGTGTAGAGCCGGTGTGGAAACGCATCGTGCCGCGCGCGCCGTGGAAGTACCTGCCGCCGCGCCTGTGGTTTGCACCATTCTCCGCGCCCGGGCCGGGCAGCGACGCGCTCACGCCGCCGTGGCCCGACATCACCATCGGCTGCGGGCGTTATGCGGTGGGCCTCGCGCTCGCCATCAAGCGCGCGAGCGGAGGGCGCAGCTTCGCCGTGCACATTCAAGACCCCAAGGTGGACGCGCGCCGCTTCGATCTCATTATCGTTCCGCAGCACGACCGTTTGCGTGGAGACAACGTGATCGTCACCCACGGCGCCATGCACCGTGTCACGCAGGCGCGGCTGGACGGGGAAGCGCCGCGTTTCGCGCCGCAGTTGCAACATCTGCCGCGCCCGCTGGTTGCGGTGCTGGTGGGCGGGACCAACCGGCGCTACAGGTTGGAAGCAGAGGAGGCGCGCGCACTGGGCGCGCAGTTGATGAAACTGGCGCACGATTACCAGGCCGGCATTGCGCTCAGCGTGTCGCGCCGCACCAGTCCGGCGGTGACTGAAGAATTGCGCCGCGCGCTGGCAACGGTACCCTCGGTGATGTGGGACGGCCACGGCGACAACCCGTATTTCGCCTGGCTGGCGCTGGCCGATTTCATTATCGTCACCTGCGATTCGGTTTCCATGGTGACCGAGGCCTGTTACACCGGCAAGCCGGTGTACGTGGTGGAACTGCCGGGCGGCTCGCGCCGGTTTCGCGCGTTTCACCAGGCCATGCGCGCGTCCGGTTACACGCGCCGCTTCGAGGGCAGGTTGGAAAAATGGAATTATGCGCCGCTGCGGGAAACCGAAAGCGTTGCCGCCGAGTTGCGCGCGAGGTTACAATCCCGCGCCACTGCTTAAATCACACGCCATGGCCCTTAACATACAAACCTTCAGCAACGTCCAGGGCGGCAATGCCTTGTTCAAGGCGCTGGGCCACCCGCTCACCGCGCAAAGCGCACGCGCGTTCATTTCGCGCCTTAAAGACGCTGGCCCGCTGGCCATCTACGACCCGCTGAATCATTTCTCCACCTTCGCCGAGCTGTATGATGTCGCGGCGTGGGACGTGCGCGCCGCGTATGTGCAGCGCATCGAGGAACTGGGCCGCAGCGTGCTCGGCGTGACCGGCCGCCTGATTACCGAAGGCGTCAACGCGGAGTGCGCCTGCCTGCTGGTGGCGGCCTTCGACAGCGCGCGCCTGGTGCAGCAGATCAAACATCTCGTGCCGGATGGCGTACCCATCATCAGCTTCGACGAACTGCGCCTGCCCGGCGCCATGCTGACCAATGCGCGGCGCTATCTCGACCCGCTCAATTTCGCCACCAACCTGGCCCTGCTGCGCGACGCGCACGGCCAGCACACGCGCCTCGTCACCTGCAATTACTGGCATGGCCACGGCGCAAAAAATACGGCGCTGTGGCTGTGCCTGTTCGATGAGCAGGGTAAGGTGCTGGCGGAGTGGCAGGAGACGTTGCCCGCGGCTAGTGCGAGCTTCATGGTGGACAGCCAGGAGGTGCGCAAGCGCTTCGGGCTACAGGATTTCACCGGCACGCTGTTTGTGCACGCGCTGCATATCGCGGGCCATGACATCGTGAAGTACGCGCTCGACACCTACGGCGACGGCGCCACACAACTTTCCTGCACCCACGACGCCAACGCCTGGCCGTCCGACTTGTATGCCGGCCTGCCCGCGCCGCAGCAAGATGAAACCGTGCTGCTCTGGATACAGAACAGCCACCCGCGCCCGATACCCGCGGGCGCGGTCGGCCTCAACAAGATGGGATCGTCCGGCATCCGCCGTCTGGATGCCGAGATACCGCCCTTCGGCACTTATGCACTGGATGTCGCGCAACTATTGCCCGATGCGCGCTGGCCGGAGCAGATCGAGGTGCAGGCGGGAAAATATTTCGTGCGCCCGCGTTATGAAGTCGTGAAACAGAGCGGCAGGCGGCGCATCGCCCATGTCAACGTGGAGCGTGATGACTTGCAGCCGGACCCGCAGTTGCCTGAGATCGGCAAACTGCTGGGCAAGGGTTATCTGTTGCCCGCGCCGGTGCTGCCGCCCGCGCAGTGGCGCAGTATTGTACAACCGACGCCGATGTCCACCTGCCAGAGCGAGCTGCCGCTGGCGGCGAAAATCTACGACGCCGCAGGCAAGGAGATCGCCGCGCATCGTTTCGGCAATCTTGCACGCCGCGACAGCACCGCCTGGGACATCGCCGGATTCCTGGACAGAGAGCGCAAAACCCTGCCCGGCGGCTACGGCCACGTGGAATTGATGTATGACTTCAGCGCGGGCGCCGTGGCCGACGGCTGGCTGCACAGCCTGTTCCGCTACGAACAGCGCGCCAGCGGTCATATCGCCGCGGGCAAGATGATGCCATGCCAGTGTATGGACGTGTCTTCGTCCAGCTCATTGGTCACGCGCAGAACGGCGTTTTGCCCTTCGCGCAGGCGCACTAAAGGCCCAGGTATGGAACCGTTAACGGTGACTGCGCGCGCCTCGCGTTCGGCTATGCGCAGCCCCGTTCTCTGGATGCGCAGATCAAGCGCCTGCCCGTCCTCTCCGGCGCCCGTTGCCTTGGGCAGTCCGCCGTATTGCGCGGCATAGGCCGGGGCGAGACTATCCAGCCCCGTCAGCAGCCCCAT
>JAMCTV010000044.1 GCA_023381235.1 Gammaproteobacteria bacterium | reverse complement strand
CCCAGCCGCGCGGACGGATCTCATAAACCATGCTGCCCGATCCAAGCACGAAGCCGTCGCCGAGCAGCTGCAGCGCCTCGCGCGATACCCGCACGGCCTCGGCTTCCAGGTGCGGTGCGGCGCGATAGTGCAGCGCCAGGGTCAGTCCTTTGTCCTCCAGCAATATCCCGTGGTGATTGTGCGCCCACGCCAGAAGATGCGCGCGCGCCGGCCCGATCGCCGACTCGGCGACCACGGCGCGGCGCACCTGCCCGTCCGCGCCGCGGTGCTCGGCGCCGTGCTGACCGGCCGCCGGCAGCCTGAGCGGCGCGAATAGCCGGTCCAGGGCCGCAATCGGCCGTCCGCTGATCAGCGCCACAGGCGCCGCTCGCTGCAATGCGGCCAGCGTATCGGTCAGGCCAGACCTGAGCTTGACGCCTTCGGGATGCTCGGCGATGTCGAGCAGCGTACCGTCAACGTCGAGAAAGAAGGCCTCATTGCGATCCAGTACCGGTAGACGGTCCAGCAAGGTTTCCGCGCCTTCAGAAGTGATTTTAAATGGTACCGAGGGTCGGAATCGAACCGACACGGTGTCACCACCACCGGATTTTGAGTCCGGCGCGTCTACCAGTTCCGCCACCCCGGCTTTTTTGGCATTATAGCATGTCGCTTCTTTTCACGGCCACGCCCGTGACCCTTAAACCATCATGCGCCGCAGCGATTTTTACTTTGACCTTCCCCCGGAACTGATTGCGCAGTATCCGGTTGAGCCGCGCAGCGCCAGCCGTTTGCTGTGCCTGCAAGGCGACGCCGTGCATGACGCGCTGTTCACTGATCTTCTCGGAAAACTCAACGCCGGTGATCTGCTGGTATTCAATGACACGCGCGTCATCCCGGCGCGCCTGCTCGGCCGCAAGGAGAGCGGCGGCAAGGTGGAGATTTTAATCGAGCGCCTGCTGGAAGGACAGCGCGTGCTTGCGCAGGCGCGCGCCAGCAAGCCTTTGCGTCCTGGCGCACGGCTCATCATGCATAAGGGCACACAACAAGTGACGGCGCGGGTTCTGGCCAGAATAGACGATTTTTATGAAATAGAATTTGAAGATAGCAACAATCTATTAGATACCTTAAATCAATTCGGCCACGTACCGCTGCCGCCTTACATCGCGCGCGCAGATGAGGCACGCGACAAGGAGCGTTATCAAACCGTGTACGCGCGCCAACCCGGCGCCGTGGCCGCCCCCACCGCAGGCCTGCACTTTGACCGCCCTCTGCTGGATGCCTTGGCGGCAAAGGGCGTGGAGAGCGCCCATGTCACGCTGCACGTCGGAGCGGGCACGTTTCAGCCCATGCGCGCGGAAAACCTGGCCGAACATAAAATGCACAAGGAATACCTGGAGGTCTCGGCACAGGTGTGCGAGCAGGTGCGCGCGACGCGGGCGCGCGGCGGGCGCGTGATCGCCGTCGGCACCACCTCAGTGCGCGCCCTGGAGAGCGCCTCGCGCCGCGGCGAAATCGAGCCGTTTCAGGGCGAGACCGATATTTTCATTTACCCCGGTTACGAATTTAAATCGGTGGACGCGCTTATCACCAACTTCCATCTGCCGGAATCCACGTTACTTATGTTAGTGTGCGCCTTTGGCGGTCATGAACGGGTGATGGCGGCCTATCGTCACGCCGTGGCGCAAAAATACCGTTTCTACAGCTATGGCGATGCGATGTTTATATTACCCCAGAGAAAAGAGGCAAGAGAAAAGAGAAAAGTATGACCTGTATTCCCGTTTTTACTTGTATCTTGTATCTTTTCTCTTGTATCTGACTTTAAATGGAATTCGAACTGCTCAACAACGATAATCTGGCGCGGCGCGGGCGTATGTTGTTCGAGCGCGGCGCGGTGCAGACTCCGGCCTTCATGCCGGTCGGCACCTACGGCGCGGTGAAGGGCGTCAGCCCCGAAGAGCTGCGCGCGTGCGGCGCGGAGATCATCCTCGGCAACACCTTTCACCTCATGCTGCGCCCGGGCACAGAGGTGATCGCCGCGCATGG
Source organism: Gammaproteobacteria bacterium (assembly GCA_023381235.1). Taxonomy (GTDB): domain Bacteria; phylum Pseudomonadota; class Gammaproteobacteria; order SURF-13; family SURF-13; genus SURF-13. Next base: position 9,058 of record JAMCTV010000044.1, on the reverse strand, counting down.
CGATCTGCACCATTTCATGCACTGGGACGGCCCCATCCTCACCGACTCCGGCGGCTTCCAGGTGTTCAGTCTAGGGGCCATGAGGAAGATTACCGAACAAGGCGTAACCTTCCAGTCTCCCGTCAATGGCGACAAGGTGTTTCTTGATCCCGAACGTTCCATGGAAGTGCAGCGCGCGCTGGGCGCGGACATCGTGATGATCTTCGACGAATGCACGCCCTATCCCGCAACGTTTGACGAAGCGCGCGCCTCGATGGAACTATCGCTGCGCTGGGCGGCGCGCAGCCGTGACGCGCACCAAGGCAACCCCGCCGCGCTGTTCGGCATCATCCAGGGCGGCGTTTATCCTGATCTGCGGGAAATTTCGCTCAATGGCCTCAAGCAGATTGGCTTTGATGGCTACGCACTGGGCGGCCTGTCTGTGGGCGAACCCAAAGATGCACGCATGGCGGTGCTGCAACGCCTGCTGCCGCAGATGCCCGCGGACAAGCCGCGCTATCTGATGGGCGTCGGCACGCCGCAGGACATCGTGGAGGCCGTGCGCCTAGGCGTGGACATGTTCGACTGCGTGCTGCCCACGCGCAACGCGCGCAACGGACATTTGTTCGTACACGGCGGCGAAATCCGCATCCGCAACAGCCAATATGAAGCCGATACCCGCCCGCTGGATGAGCAGTGCGGCTGTTACACCTGCCGCCATTACAGCCGCGCCTATCTGCGCCATCTGGACAAAACCCATGAGATGCTGGGCGCGCGGCTCAATACCCTGCACAATCTTTTTTACTATCAGGAACTGATGCGGAACCTGCGTGAGGCCATCAGCCAGGGACGGTTGGAAGACTGTGTGGCCGATTTCCATGAAAAACGCGCCAAAACGCCGGGGCCTGTGGCATAATTGACGCACCGTTTACAAATAACAATCAGGTGCTCCCATGAGCTTTTTCATTTCCGATGCCCACGCGCAAGCCGCGCCCGCCGGCGGCGACGCCGGGCTGCTGACCTTTTTGCCCATCATCATCCTGTTTGTGATTTTCTATTTTCTGCTGATGCGCCCGCAGATGAAGCGCGCCAAGGAACACAAGTCCATGCTCGCCTCGCTCGCCAAGGGCGACGAGGTGGTCACCAGCGGCGGCCTGCTGGGGCGCGTCACCGAGATGGGCGAGGACTTTGTCAGCGTCGAGATCGCGCCCGGCGTGGTCACCAAGCTGCAAAAACACGCCGTCTCCGCCGTCATGCCCAAGGGGACGCTGAAGGACGCCTGAGCAGGCGCACCCTGCCCTGATTATGAACCAGTATCCACTGTGGAAGTACGCGCTGATCTTCGTCGTTGTGACGGTGGGCGTGCTGTACAGCCTGCCCAATCTGTACGGCGAAGACCCGGCGCTGCAAATCTCCGGCACGCGCAGCGCCAGGGTGGATGCCGCGGTCCAGAGCAAGGTTGAAGAAACGCTCAAGCAGGCCGGCTTGCCGCTCAAGTCGGCCAGCCTCGAAGGGGCCGCGCTACTGGTGCGCTTTGCCGACACCGACATCCAGCTTAAGGCCCAGGACGCGGTCAAGGCCGGTCTGGGCGAGAACTATATCGTGGCCCTGAATCTCGCCCCGCGCACCCCGCGCTGGCTGTTCAAGCTCAACGCCTTGCCCATGTATCTCGGCCTGGATTTGCGCGGCGGCGTGCACTTCCTCATGGAGGTGGATATGGACGCGGCGCTGACCCAGGCGCAAGAACGTTACGTGAGCGACATCCGCACCCTGCTGCGCGACAAAAAGCTGCGCTATGTCACCATCGCGCGCGGCGCCCAGGGCGTGGAAATAAAATTCCGCAGCAGCGATGAGCGCGACCGGGCGCGCGAAGCGGTGCACGACAGCTTTCGCAGCCTGCTGCTCAAGGAACAGGACAGCGCAGATAATTTTTACCTCTTCGCCGATCTGAGCGAGACCGAAGTGCGCGATGAGCGCAAGTTCGCGTTGCAGCAAAACATCACCACGCTGCGCAACCGCATCAACGAACTCGGCGTGGCCGAGCCCGTGATCCAGCAGCAGGGCGACAGCCGCATCGTGGTGCAACTGCCCGGCGTACAGGACACGGCGCGCGCCAAGGAAATCATCGGCGCCACCGCCACCCTGGAATTCCGCCTGGTGGACGAAACCCACAGCGTCGCGGAAGCCGTGGCGGGCCAGATGCCTGCCGGGGCCAAACTCTACAAGGTGCGCGGCGGCGGCGACACGCTGCTCAAGAACCAGGTGATGCTCACCGGCGACTCCATCATAGACGCCGCCTCCGGCATAGACCAGCAAAGCGGCGGGCCTGCGGTGTTCATCACCCTGGACGGCAAGGGCGCGGCCATGATGAGCAACGCCACCAGGGACAACGTCGGCAAGCAAATGGCGGTGGTGTTCATCGAGAGCAAGAGCGAGACGCGCATCGTGGACGGCCAGCCGGTGAAGATCAAGGGCGTCAAGGAAGAAGTCATCAACCAGGCCGTGATCAAGGATCGCCTGTCCAAACGGTTCCAGATCACCGGGCTGGACAGCACCGAAGAGGCGCGCGACCTTGCCCTGCTGCTGCGCGCGGGCGCGCTCAAGGCGCCGGTGGAGATCGTCGAGGAGCGCACCGTCGGCCCCAGCATGGGCGCGGAGAATATCGCCAAGGGCTTCAACTCCACCCTCATCGGCTTCGCCGCCATCGCCGTGTTCATGACGATTTATTATTATTTCTTCGGCATCCTCGCCAGCGTGGCGCTGAGCGTCAACATCATCCTGCTGCTCGCGGTGATGTCCATGTTGCAGGCCACCCTCACCCTGCCCGGCATCGCCGGTATCGCGCTCACCGTGGGCATGGCGATAGACGCCAACGTGCTCATCTTCGAGCGCATCCGCGAGGAACTGCGTAACGGCAACAGCCCGCAGGCCAGCATCGCCGCCGGTTACGAGCGCGCTTTCGACACCATCCTCGATTCCAATATCACCACCCTGATCGCGGGCTTCGCCCTGTTCCTGCTCGGCTCCGGCCCGGTACGCGGCTTCGCCGTCACCCTGTGTATCGGCATCCTCACCTCCATGTTCAGCGCGGTGATGGTGTCGCGCGCCATGGTCAACCTGCTCTACGGCCGGCGCAAGCTGGCCAAACTGCCCATTTAACCATGGAATTTTTCCGCATCCAACGCGACATATCGTTCATGCGCTCTGCGCGCACGACGATCTTTATTTCCGCGCTGTTCTTTGTTGTCGCGGTAGCGCTGCTTATTGCGCGCGGCCTGAACCTGAGCATCGAGTTTACCGGCGGCATGCTGATCGAGGCGCGCTACGCGCAGGCCGCTCAGCTTGACCCCATCCGCGCGGCGCTGACGCAAAGCGGCTTCAAGGAAGTCTCCGCGCAAAGCTTCGGCTCCGCCCAGGATGTGTTGATCCGCCTGCCCAACCAGGAAGGCATGAGCAACGAAAAGCTGAGTGAAAAAGTGCGTGACACCCTGCGCGCACAGGACAGTTCCGTGGAACTGCGCCGGGTCGAGTTCGTCGGCCCGCAGATCGGCGAAGAGTTGTTGAATGACGGCGGCCTGGCGCTGATCCTGGTCTCCATCGGCATTGTGGTCTATCTGTGGCTGCGCTTTGAATGGCAGTTTGCCATCGGCGCCATCGTCGCCACGGCGCATGACATCGTCATCATCCTCGGCCTGTTCGCCCTGTTCCAGTGGGAATTTTCCCTTTCCGTACTGGCGGCGGTGCTGGCCATCCTCGGCTACTCGGTCAACGACACCGTGGTGGTGTTCGATCGTATCCGGGAAAACTTCCGCAAGATGCGCGCAGGCGCAGTACCGGAGATCATAGACAACGCGGTCACCCGCACCCTGAGCCGCACCATCATGACCTCGTTCACCACCCAGCTCATGGTGCTGGCGATTTTATTCCTGGGCGGTGAAACACTGTTCTACTTCGCCCTGGCGCTGACCATCGGCATTGTGGTCGGCACGTACTCGTCGGTGCTGGTGGCCAGTCCCATCGTGATGTGGCTCGGCATCTCGCGCGCCAGCCTGATGCCCGCCAAAAAGGAAGACGAAAGCGGCTCGCAGCGTCCGTAGCGGCCTTTAGCAGCTTGCTGAAAAAGTCCTGGATGGACTTTTTCAGCTACGCAAAGCAAAAAATGTCATTTTTGCTTTGCTTCATTTTTCAAACGCTTACGCGTTTGAAAAATGGCGGCACGTCCGTGTGCCGCTTAGGCCCTGCGCCAGGTGGTTCCACCAGCGCCGTCCTCAATCACAACACCCTGCCCGGCCAGGAGTTGACGGATGCGATCCGACTCGGCCCAATCCTTGCGCTTGCGCGCCGCATCGCGCTCACCAAGCAGGCGTGCGATATCTTCTTTGCTCAACCCCTCCGCGCCCGTTGCGGCGCCTTGCAGGTATTCTTCCGCGTCGCCTTGCAGCAGACCTGCGATGCCTCCCAGCGCGCGCAGGCGCGCGCCGAGTTGCGCCGCCTGCTGCGTATCCTGAACGCGCACGGTGTTGATCCGGTGCGCAATGTCAAACAGCACCGCGAGCGCCTTGGGGGTGTTGAAATCATCGTCCATCGCGGCCATGAAGCGCGCGCTGTATTCATCATCCTGCTCTCCGGCAAGCACCGCCTCCGGCAGACCGCGCAGGGCGGTGTAAAAGCGCGTCAAGGCGGCACGCGCGTTGAGCAGGTGTTCTTGCGAGTAGTTGAGCGGGCTGCGGTAGTGGCTGGACAAGATAAAATAGCGCACCTCTTCCGGGTGATAATGCTTCAGCACCTCGCGCACGGTGAAAAAATTGCCCAGCGACTTGGACATCTTTTCCTCGTCCACCTGCACGAAGCCGTTGTGCATCCACACGTTGACGAAGGTGTGTCCGGTGGCCGCCTGCGATTGGGCGATCTCGTTCTCGTGGTGCGGGAACTGCAAGTCCAGTCCGCCGCCGTGGATGTCGAAATGTTCGCCCAGACAGTGCATGGACATGGCCGAGCACTCGATGTGCCAGCCTGGCCTGCCTGCGCCCCACGGCGCTTGCCAGTGCGGCTCGCCCGGCTTGGCCGTTTTCCATAATACGAAATCCAGCGCGTCGTCCTTGGCTTCATCCACTTCCACGCGCGCGCCGGCGCGCAAGTCTTCCAGATGCTTGCCGGACAGCGCGCCATACGGTTTAAACTTGCTCACGTCGTAGTACACGTCGCCGTTTTTCGCCTGGTACGCATAGCCCTTGTCGAGCAAGCTCTGAATCAGCGCGATGATCTGGCCGACGTGCTGCGTGGCGCGTGGTTCATGATCCGGGCGCAGCACGCCCAGGCGATCCGCGTCCTCGTGCATGGCGGCGATGAAGCGCGCGGTGAGCGCATTGTAGTCTTCGTGATTTTCCTGTGCACGGCGGATGATTTTGTCGTCAATATCGGTGATATTGCGCACGTACGTGACCTTATAGCCGAGCTTACGCAGGTAGCGCACCACGCTGTCAAACACCACCAGCACGCGGGCGTGGCCGAGGTGACAGTAATCATACACCGTCATGCCGCACACGTAGAGGCGCACTTCGCCCGGCGCAATGGGTTTAAACGGCTCCCTGGATTTGGTCAGGCTGTTATGAATGTATAACACGCGTTAATACCCGCAGAGATGGTTTATTGTACGCCGGCATGCAGGCGCCGGCCGGTGCGCTCCGCGCCGAGCAGGGGAAGAAGCTGCACCATTTCCGGTCCATCCAATTCTCCGGTCAACGCCGCGCGCAACGGCTGATAGAGGGACTTTCCGCTTTTGCCGGTGCGTGTTTTAATTTCGTTGGCCAGTGCCTTGAAATCATCCGGGTGCTGTTTATGCGCAGCGGCGGCATGTTGGAAAAATTCACGTCCGGCCTGGGCCATCGCCTCGCGCGCGGTCTGACTCAGTTCCAGATGGTCGTCGAACAGAATCCGCGCCCACAACCCGGCATGCTCCGGCAGCGTGATGTTATGGCGCACCGCCTGCACAAACGCAATGCGCTGCGCCTGCGGCACCTTTTCGTGCACCTTGCAACCCATCCACGCCCATAGCTCATCTACATCGGCGCGCGCCAGCGCCAGTTGCTGCCAGTGCTGCAACTGGGCATTGTCAAAACGCACCGGCGAGCGTCCCAGATGCACCAGATCAAAACCGGCCGCCAATTGCTCCAGACTCAACAGCTCGTTGCTTTCGTAATGATGGCCGAGGCGCGCCAGATAGTTAATCACTGCTTCGGAAAGATAACCCGACTCGCGCAGCTCGCGCACGCTGCGGCTGCCGTGGCGCTTGGACAAGGGTGCTCCATCCGGGCCGACTATCATGGACAAATGCGCGTAGTGCGGAATATTGAGTTGCAAGGCTTGCAACAGCAGCATCTGGCGCGGCGTATTGCTGAGATGATCCTCGCCGCGCAGCACATGGGTCACGCCCATGAGCGCGTCGTCCACCGCGTTGCTGAAGAAGAATGCGGGCGTGCCGTCGGCGCGGCGGATGATGAAATCGCCGATGTCGTCACTGGCGAAACTTTGCGGGCCGCGCACCAGGTCTTCAAACCGTACCGTCACTCCCGCCGGTATGCGAAAACGCAACGTGGGCTGCAATCCCTGCTCCAGCCTGGACTGGATTTCCGCTGTGGACAGGCGCGCGCAGGTGCCCGCGTAACGCGGCGGCCGGCCTCCGGTCAACTGAGCCTTGCGCGACAGGGCCAGCTCCCGGGCGCTGCAAAAACAGGGATAGGCCCTGTCCCGTTGTTGCAGTTCGTCAAAGTAGTGTTGATAAATATCGAGGCGCTGCGACTGATGGTAGGGGCCGTGCGGCCCACCCGCCTCCGGCCCCTCCTGCCATGCAAGACCGAGCCAGCGCAGGTCTTCCTTGAGCGTCTCGATATAGCGCGCGGCGCTGCGCTCCAGATCGGTATCTTCGATGCGCAGCAGGAATACACCCCGGCGATGGCGTGCATACAGCGCGCTGAACAACGCGACACGGGTGTTGCCCATGTGTATGTGACCGGTGGGGCTGGGGGCGAAGCGGGTCTTGACGAGGGCGGGCGGCATAGGCTATTAATTATAGCTTCAAATGGCGATTTCCGGCGGACCCGGATGGCGCGTCCGCACGTTACAATAGCGAGAACGAGGTACGGCTCATGAAAACCCTTATCGCCGGAGCAACCTGTTTGTTGTTCAGCGCCTGGCTTTACGCCGGACCGCTCAATGATCCCTATCCCGTTGTACGCATCCAGACCAGCCTGGGGGACATCGTATTGCAGCTCAACCGCGAAAAGGCGCCCAAGACTGTGGCGAATTTTTTAACCTATGTGCGTGAAGGCGCCTATGACGGCACGGTGTTTCACCGCGTCAGCAAGGATTTCATCATCCAGGGCGGGGTCTATGACAGCAGTTACAGGCTCCGCCCCGCCCATGCGCCGATAGAAACCGAGGCCATGAACGGACTGAAAAACAAACGCGGCGCCATTGCCATGACGCGCGACTACGAGCCCAACACCGCCACCAGCCAGTTCTTCATCAACCTCGCCGACAACATGACCCTCGACCACCACGCCCCGGAACCGGGCTACTGGGGCTATACCGTGTTCGGCAAGGTCATTCAGGGTATGGATGTGCTGGATCGTATCGCCAACACCCCCACCGGCGCGGTGGCCGTATTTGAAAAAGAGGCCCCGCTTGCTCCGGTTATCATCGGCAAAATCAACACGGAATCCACCGCCGTGGCTGAACTGGATGCGGACAAGCCGTCCAGCGTCAGCCCCTTGCGCGCCGTATCCAAGCCTCCCTCCAAAACCAGAAAATAAACCCACCCTAACCTCACCGCCTGGCACAGGCGCCTTTACGCCGCGTTGCGGCACTGTCATGTTATGATGCTGTTTATCTCCGATCTGCATTTATGCGCGCAACGTCCCGCGATCATCCAATTGTTCATCGAGTTCCTCGGCCGGCAGGCCGGACAGTGTGATGCCTTATATATACTGGGAGATTTGTTCGAAGCGTGGCTGGGCGATGATGATGACGCGCCGGACAATGCGCGCGTCATCTCTGCGTTGCGCGCGCTGCGCGACAGCGGCACGGCGATTTTTTTCATGCACGGCAACCGCGATTTTTTGATCGGCGAAAAATTCGCGGCGCTGTGCGGCTGCCGATTATTGCCCGACCCCAGCGTAATTGACCTGAATGGCGCACCCACCCTGCTCATGCACGGCGACACCTTGTGCACCGACGACGTGAGCTATCAGCGTTTCCGCAGCCTGGCGCGCAACCGTTTCAGCCAACGGCTGTTTCTGAATCTGCCTCTGGCGCTGCGCCGCGGCATCGCACGCCGCCTGCGCGCGCAAAGCATGAGCCGCACCCGGGAAAAATCACCCGCCATCATGGACGTAAACGCGCACAGCGTGGCGGCAGTGATGCGTCAATACCGGGTCGCACGCCTGATCCACGGCCACACCCACCGCCCGGCGGTGCATGATTTTGAACTGGATGGCCGGCCCGCGCAGCGCATCGTCCTGGGGGACTGGTATGCGCAGGGCAGCGTGCTGCGCTGCGACGCGCGTGGACTGCATCTCACCGCCTTGCCCTTGTCCGGCTGATGACGCTGGCGCAGGATTTCGAGAAAGCGCTCGCGCAGTTGCACACACTGCGCGACTTTGTCCGTTTCGGGGCGAGCCGCTTCAACGAAGCCGGGTTGCTTTTCGGACACGGCACCGACAACGCCCTGGACGAGGCCGCGTATCTCACGCTGCACGCGCTGCACCTGCCGCCCAAAATCCCCGATGAATACCTGCGCGCGCGCCTGACCGAAAGCGAGAAACGCAGGGTCATGGAATTATTTCAACGGCGCATCGAAGAGCGTCTGCCCGCGCCCTATCTCACGCACGAGGCCTGGTTCGCAGGCATGAGCTTTTACGTGGACGAGCGCGTGCTGGTGCCGCGCTCGCCCATCGCCGAACTGATCGAGCGCGGCTTCGCGCCGTGGATCGAGGAAGGCCGCGTCACACGGATATTAGACATCGGCACCGGCAGCGGCTGCATCGCTATCGCCTGCGCGCACGGCACCTGCCGCCCAAAA